>PLXD01000202.1 GCA_003151295.1 Chitinophagaceae bacterium
TACCTGTGGGCATGAGTTGCAGCCCTTCCGTCCATCCTTTGATGACCCCGTTCAGCGGGAAAGTGGCCGGCTGCCCCCGTTTAACGGAACTATCAAAAACGGAGCCGTCAATCAGGGTCCCATGATAATGGCAGGTCACGTTATTACTTGCAAGGGGCTTTTTTCCGGACCCTTCCGTAATTACTTCGTATTGCAAGCCGCTCGGCAAAGCGACAACACCGGCTTTATTCTTATTGGTAATCAAAAAATCCTGCCCGGCTTTTAAATTGGCGGCGGCTTTTTCATTCTTCATCTGGAATAATTTATCTGTTATGCCCATATAAGTTTTTTGCAAAAATACAGTATAATCCGGACAGATTAGACTCGCGGCCTTAGCTTGCAGTGATCGCCGGTTTATCTGTCTTTTTTATCTCCTTTATTTCTTTTATCTCTTTTATCTCTTTGACTCCTTCCCTGGAAGGCAATAGGAACCATTCTTTTGCATAAGGTTTTAGTATGGCGTTGGCGACTGAAGGACCCCAGGTGCCGGCTTCATACAGCCGCAACTGCTTGCGGGGGTATTTCTCCCAGGCTTCCTGGATGGGCATAACCACTTTCCATGCGGCTTCGATCTGGTCGGCCCGCATGAACTGGGTGGCCTCCCCTTCCAGTACGTCCAGCAACAGCGATTCATATGCCTCCGGAAGGGATTGCGTATAAGCATCCTTGTACATGAAATCCATTTCAACAGGCAATAGTTTCATATGCAGGCCCGGCACCTTGCTTTCGAACATCAGGTCTATTTCCAGTTCCGGCTGGATACTGATGATTAATTGGTTGGGCTCGATATCGTCCCTGAAGATCTTATGGGGGGAATCCTTGAACTGGATCATAATAACCGAGGATTGCCGGGGCATCGACTTACCGGTGCGCAAAAAGAAAGGCACCCCCTTCCAGCGCTCGTTGTCTATAAAAAGCCGGGCTGCCACAAAAGTTTCGGTCGTCGAATCGGGAGCGACCTGTTCTTCCTGGCGGTAGCCTACCCTGGACATGCCATTGATCTCTCCGGGGGTGTACTGGCCGCGAACCACATTCTCGAACACCTGTTGCGTCGTCCAGGTCCTGACATTTTTCAGCACCCGCACTTTGGCGTCCCGGATCGCTTCCGCTTCATATTCCTTCGGGCAATCCATCGCAATGATGCAGAGCAGCTGCAGGAGGTGGTTCTGGATCATATCCCGCAGGGCGCCGCTGCTGTCGTAATAACCGCCTCGTTTGCCCACACCAACCTCCTCGGCCACGCTGATCTGTATATGATCGATATATTTATTATTCCAGAGAGGCTCGAATACATAATTGGCAAAACGGAACGCCATAATATTCTGAACCATTTCCTTGCCCAGGTAATGATCGATGTGGTAGATCTGTTTTTCTTTAAACCGTTTGCTTATATACCGGTTGAGCTTTCTGGCCGAGTCCAGATCTGAGCCAAAGGGTTTTTCCACGACGATACGGTCGAGAGTATCCCGATTGCAAAGTTTTGCCCTCCACAAAGCGTCGGCGATGGGCTCGATAAAGCGGGGAGCTACGGCAAAGTAGAACATGCGGGTCCCTCTTTGCTTTATTTGCTCTTCAAATTCCTTTATTTTTTCTTTCAGGGTGTTATAGGTCCCGGCTTTCATGAAGTCGCCCTGTACATAAAAAATCCTTGCCGAAAAAAAAGCCCATTTTTCTTTATCGGCCTTCCCGTTTCGGCTGAAATCGTCGATCCCTTCGAGCAGGTCATTTCGGTAAGCCGTCTCATCGACCGTTAAAAAGTCAACGCAAAAGATGGCAAAAGAGGATGGCAGGTGATCTTCTGTATACAGGTTATAAAGCGCCGGGATCAATTTCCGTTTGGTAAGATCTCCCTTCGCACCGAAAATGATAATAGATGCGGGACTTACTTCTCCTGTTTTCATATTGTTGAAATTTAGGTAAACAAACTTAGCCATTTATTGGAGCTTGCGACACATATATTGGCAGCACTTATATTATTTATTCAATATATAATACCTTTTTATCTATTTTGAAATTATCCCTGTACAGAAAACCAAAAATCGTTTTTCAAAACTCATCTTTGCTTACAAAGACTGTTCATGAGAAAATTAATGGGTGGGAGAACTCTTCAGAAAGGATTATGCCTGATAACCACCTGCTTATTTTGTTTTTTTGCATCTGCAGCGACCACTATCGCTACTGCTACCAGCGCAGCTACTGCTGCCTGGGACACTACCGGAACGATCAAAGGAAGGGTGATCACTTCGGATAACAGGCCGGGAGCCTATGTGACGATTCAATTAAAAGGGTCCCGGAAATCGACCACTACGGAGGAAGACGGCACATTCGTGATCCGTAATGTGCCAAACGGCGTCTATGAGATAGAAGTTTCATTGATAGGCACTACCCCGGTATCTCAAACGGTCAGCGTAAAAAGCGACCAGGAGACAACCGTAAACCTGCAGCTTGCTCTATCCGCCAGGCAATTGGAGGATGTCATTATAACCGGCAACAAAACAAATAAATATGCGTCAAAGCAAAGCGACTACATAGCAAAAATGCCGCTGAAGGACCTGGAAAATCCGCAGGTCTCTACTACGGTAACAAAAGAGCTGATGAAAGATCAATTAGTGACCGATTTCCAAAGCGCCTTGCAAAATGTGGCCGGAGGCGCCGTTCAGCAAAACCCGGACCGGACCATATATGTTATGCTACGTGGTTTTGAAGGGTATGGATTGCTGAGGAACGGCGTTTCCACGGGGCAGTTTTTTGACAATACGGACCCGGTGAACCTGGAAAAGATAGAAATACTGAAAGGCCCCTCGGCCACCCTGTTTGGAACCAGCATCTCCTCCTATGGAGGTGTCGTCAACCGCGTTACCAAGAAACCTTATGACGCTTTCGGGGGCGAGATCGGCTATTCCGGGGGGCAATGGGACCTGAGCCGTTTTACCATAGATATCAATACACCCGTAAATGCCGACAAGACAGCCCTGCTGCGCGTAAATGCCGCCAGTCACCAGGAGGGAAGTTTCCAGGATGCAGGCTCGCAAAGCTCCTGGATCGTAGCCCCCTCGTTCTCCTATAAAGTCAATGAAAAGCTGACCTTCTCGTTGGATGCCGAGAGTTCCCGTAATCATTCCGTCCCCTTAGTCGAATCCGGCTATTGGTTTTCGAATCTCTCCGCAAACAAATACAGCGATATCAGGATCCCTTATAATAGTTCGCTCATCGGTAACGATGTCAGGGATAATATCGGGACGACCAATGTCTTTGCCGGCGCCGAATATAAAATATCCGATAAATGGGTATCCAATACGATCTATGCCTATGACCTGCAATCCAGGGACGCCTATAACCTGGTCTTTTTGAATTTCATCAATGATACGATGCTCAGCAGGTCTGTTTACGCGACCCGATCCGGGCGGGTCACGGCATCGGATCTGCAAGAGAATTTTACCGGAAAAATTGCTACCGGTACTATAAAGCACAGGTTATTGCTGGGACTGGATTATTATTCGTATAAGATTGACTATCCCTACGCTTACTTTTCCTATGATACCGTCAATTTTACAAAGTCCGGAACGGCGAACATGTCCATTGAAAGGATCAACAACTTCGTCGCCTCCAACCCGTTGGCCGATTATACCGGCAATCAGTATACGCTGTCAGCTTATGCCACGGACGTGGTTAATTTTACGGATAACCTGATTGGGATGGCAGCTGTTCGGATCGACCATTTTGTCGATCCCGGCCCGCGCGGTTACAAGCAAAATGCGGTTTCTCCAAAATTCGGGCTGATCTATCAGCCTGTTAAAAACAAGGTCTCCCTTTTTGCCAATTATATGAATGGATTTCAAAACGTCCCGGGTGTCGATGCTAATAGCCGGCCTTTTAAACCGCAACAGGCCAACCAATGGGAAGGCGGTATCAAAATGGACATCCTAAGCGGCAAATTAAGCAGTACGCTCAGCTATTATAATATCCTGGTAAAAAATGTGTTAAGGGCCGACACAGCGAATCCAGGTCAATCAATCCAGGATGGCTCTCAGCGGAGTAAGGGATTCGAGGCGGAATTTCTCGCCACTCCCCTACCCGGTTTAAATATTATAGCCGGCTATGGCTATAATGACAATGTCTATGTGAAACCGGATACCTCCCTAGTTGGCAAAAGGCCTGTGGAATCCCCCCGGAATACCGTTAACGGGTGGGTTAGCTATAAGGTGCAAAGAGGCGCCTTAAAAGGATTCATATTCGGTTTTGGAGGGAATTACACCAGTCAGATGTACTCCTATCTCGATTCAAAAAACCTGATTCCTTTGCCTGCCTATACTATACTCAGGGCCACGATCGCTTACGACCAGCCCAAATATGGGATCGGGCTACGGGTAAACAACCTCACCGGTCAAAAATATTGGAATGCCAACGGGGAGGCTCAAAGCCCCGCTCAGGTGACCGGCACCCTAACCTTTAAGTTTTAAGCACCGGGATCGGAATCCTGGATTTGAGGAGTTAATCATGAGTTTGGTTTATCTTTATAGCGTAAGGGCTTTAAACGGACTTTTTGATCCTTAAGACCTTGCTTATTAGGAATTCTTTAACATTTCGAAAATAAACTTAATGCTTGTATGAGCATCGAACCCAAAAATATCAATCCATGAAGAAGACACTCTCAGGTGCCTTTATTTTTATTTCCCTAATTGCACTTATCGTCGTTATTTCATTTGCCTCTTGCTCGAAAAGCCCGTCCAGCAGCGGTCCGGGGAACAGCACTACCGCTCTTTGGCCTTTAAAAGCCGGCGATACCTGGGTCTACGCGGATTCGACATTCAGCGATACGACGTTCATCCAAAACACCCTGGATACTGTTACGGCCCTTGCCCAAACCTATCATGATCCGGGTGGGTTCCCCTTGTATGAGCTAAACAGCACCGGTCAGGGGTGGTTCTGGACAAGCAGCTTTGCAGGTGTGGATCAAGGCAATGACGCCATTTTCTTAATGGATAGCCTTAGCACTCCCTCCTATCTATTCTTTTCAACGGCTAATGTGGATGGGACTATTATAGGAACAGGCACCGATTTTTCTAACCCGGCCTGCCCGATCCAGATAGTCCAATATGGTTTTGTAACCCCTACCGTTATAAATGGATATTCCTGCATCTCGAATGTTCAATACTCAACGGACTGCAATGGCGTTATACAGGAGGAAATATTCATATACATATGTCCGGGCATTGGCGTTGTAAGGATAGAGGATCATCTGGCGGACGCTTCACAGAATAATGCTTTGTTCCTGGACTATTCCCAGACCCTGAAATCCGTAAAATTGGCGAAGTGATTTTTCCCTTCATATATACCACACGTCTTCGGCAGGCAGTGAGATATAAATTGTATCGCCTGTTGAAAGATCGCAGTCCGCTGTTTTTACAATGATAGAAACCGCCGGAAGAGATACTTCAATTTCATAGGAGCTTCCAAAATATTCCAGTCTATTCACAACTCCTCTCAGGGCCTGATCTTTCAGGCCCTGAGTTTCTTCTTTTATTATTTTAAAACACTCGGGACGGATGAACAGTTCTTTCCCGTTCTGCACGATGCCCGGTAATACATAGAAATCTTTAGCCAGGGCCGGGCTTATTACATTGTATGGCCCGAATAATCCACCTGTATATTCGTTAACAGGTCGTTTGTAGATCTGCTCCGGCGATCCTTGCTGAACAATAGCACCTTCCTTCATCACCAGGATCTCGTCTGCCCAGGATAGTGTATCCATCGGGTCATGAGAAACCAGTATGCACGTGATTTTCAGCTTTTCCCCAACATCAAGGACCACAGATTTCAAAATATTTTTATGGATCCTATCCAGGTTTGAGAAAGGCTCATCCAGCAATAAAAGACGTGGAGAAGTGACGAGCAGCCTCGCCAGGGCAATCCGTTGTTTCTCTCCTCCCGACAACTGGTCAGTTCTTCTTTTCAACAAATGGCCGATCCGGCAAACTTCGTAGAGACCTTCAGCCTCTACCTCCGACAAGTCGTTTGCATACTCAAGAACCTGTTCAACCCTTAAATTATTAGGCAATTCAAATTGTTGGGACAAGTAGGCGACCCCCGCATGCCCCGGGATTAATTTTTCCGCAGGACCCTTTACCCTCCTGCCTTCGAATAGGACTTCCCCCCTATCGGGCTGGATCCATCCCGCTATGATTTTCAATAAGGTGCTTTTACCCGAGCCCGTTTCCCCCGCGATAGCAATTTTCCGGAATTTCCGCTGCTGAAAGCTAATATCTTTTAATACAGGGGCTCTGCCTTCCTGTTTTCCGATTCCGGATACCTCTAATAAATTCATAAGATCAAAAAATAGCTAACTATATCTATCGTTTCTCCATGGATAAGCCGTATTTGAATAGCCCCTTTCTTCCCAAAAACCCAACTTGTTCTGCTTCAGAAATTCTATCCTGCTTATCCATTTCGAACCTTTCCATGCATATAATTGGGGGGTGATCATTCGCACCGGACCGCCATGTTCTTTGGGCAAAGACTGCCCCTCGACGGTATGAACCAATAGCACGTCCGGCTTCAGGGCCTCCTCAAGGGAGATATTGGTCGTGTAGCTGTCATATCCATAACATAAAATGTGCGTCGCCGTCTCTTTGGGGAGCGCCAATGCCATCAGATCCAGGAGCCGCACGCCTTTCCAGTTCATATTTAATTTGGACCAGGATGTAACGCAATGAAAGTCGGAAGTGTCCTCCACCTGGGGCAAAACCATGAAGTCTTCCCAGGTTAATTGAACCGGGTTTTCAACTTCTCCATCAACGACTAATCTCCAACTTTCTAATGACAGGTCTGGCTGTAAACCCAAATCCAGCACAGGCCATTTTTTCGTTTGAGTCTGCCCCACCGGTAATACGGGCATCCCGTGGCGATTAGGCATTCCCGACCCCATTGGCCTGTTGTCAGAAACAGAGGGTGTCTGCCTTATTTTTTCTTCGAACCGGGATTTCAGTTTCATCCGGGCCTCCACGATCCTTCTTAATTTTTCCGACTCTTCCATAAGCCTGAAGTTAATACTTAAAGTAAAAACAACCAGCTAAAATGCCCATAATTATACCCGGTGGCATGGAATAGATGTCAGGACTACCATGAAACAACTGACTGGCAAAGTGAACGATATCACCATCGTAGGGGAATGCACGGATGCGATGGAAGCTTACAATTTCTTCAGGTCCCAGCCCGCCGATTTGCTCCTGCTGGACATAGAAATGCCGGGCCCCATGGTCCTCTCATTAGGTCCTCTGTCAGTCAGTCATCGATCATTGAGTCATTTGTTGAATGAGGATCGGGTAATCGTTCTTTTAAGGTTCCAGATCTGGCCCTTATGTTTGGTAGGAACCTCATCGCCGAGGAATTTACCCCAGGGCTTTAATTCCGGTATCCTGTCAAAGATGATCTTCAGAATGCCAATGAACGGAATGGAAAGAAACATCCCTGATACTCCCCAGACCATACCGCCAAGTAAAACTACAATAATGGATACCAGGGCATTGATCTTTACTTTAGAGGAAACGATATAGGGCACCAGGAAATGATTGTCGATGATCTGTATAACAACATAAGCGACAATTACCAACAATTGTGTTTGAAAGCCGTCTTTAGTGACCGTAGCGATGATCACCGGCAGCAATACTGCAAGTATGCCTCCTATGAATGGAAGCACATTTAAGATCGCCCCCAATACACCGAGTAAGATGGCGTAATCGACGCCCAAAATTAAGAGAGCAGTGGAATTCAGGGTCGCTACTATCAATGCTTCGAGCAGTAAACCAAAAGTGTATCTTTGAATAGCCCCCTTGGTCTGTTTTAGCACCACGCTGACTTCATTTGAATTTTCTTCTGCAAATACTTCATACAGAAAATTCAGTATAAGCGTTTTGTAGAAAAGAAATAAGAAAGAATAGACTGGTAATAAAAAAACCATGGCGAGCGTACCCATTACCGTTCCCACGGTGGCTCCCACCAGGGGTCTCAGGCCCTCTTCTGCTTCGTCTATATATTTATTCTGCTTCTGGATGTTAATGCCAAAGCGATGGCCAACTTCGTGTTGAGATCGCGTCACCAGTTCAGTGAATTTCTTCTTTAACATAGGGAGTTGATCGGAAAAACCCGCAATTTCCATAGAAAGGAAATAACCGATCGCGGCGATCAGAATAAACGCAATGACGATCACAAATACGATGGACCAAAT
>PLXD01000039.1 GCA_003151295.1 Chitinophagaceae bacterium
CAATTAAGGGAAAATTTGCATCACCCGGTAGAATATTTTCCCATTTCCAGGCACAATACGGCAAGAGCAATACTGGATTATGCCGAATCTGTTATGGCAGATATGATCCTGTTGCATCCCGAAACAGAAAGCGGCATTTCCACTTTAACCGGATCCAGGCATATTAGTGATTGGATAGGAAATAACTCAAAGATCCAGGTATTGGATGTGAAGCCCTATTAGGCAATTGAGGTTTTCGATATAGATATTTGAGATCCGAATTTTTAAACCAAAATATAAAGTGTTGTTTATGAAAAAGGTACTGTTTTTATTTTCCTGCTTATTGGTGATGGGCGGCCTCCATTCGCAATCTATAGCAGAAGCACGGAAACTGTTGTATTATGAACGCTATGAGGGGGCCGCCCATTTACTGCAATCCATTGTCAAAGCCGATCCCAACAATGCAGAAGGCTGGTGGTTACTGACACAGGCCTATCTGCACACGGGTAGAGTTAAGGTAATAAAGGACAACCTGTTGCTATTGCCGGCAGGGAATACCCAGCCACCGTTGGTACTTTGCGCCTATGGGTCGGTATTGCTTCATGAAAATAAAAAGGACAGTGCCGCTGCCTGTTTTAATAAGGCCCTGGAAGAGACAAAACAAAAAGATCCCGAAGTATTGCTGGCCATCGCAAAGGCCCACCAGGATGCCCCGGACGGAGATGCCGGGTTTGCCATTGATCTGTTAGCCAAAGCCCTCAAGCGGGACAAACGGAACCCCGAGCTGTATGTAACCCTAGGTAATGCCTATCGTAAATTGTTGAACGGCACCGATTCTTATAAGGCATACCAGGATGCACTCGCCCAGGATGCCAAATATTCAGAAGCCCTCTACAGGCTCGGCAAGATCTTCGTAACCCAGGGGAATGCGGAAATGTACCTGAAATTTTTCAATGATGCCGTAACAGCCGATCCGCTATACGCACCCGCCTGGTATGAACTGTATTACCACTATTATTTCCGGGATGTCAATAAGGCGATGGACTGTCTGAACCATTATATCGCCGCCAGCGATAAAAGTCTGAAGAATGATTACCTGATGACAGATCTATTGTATTCTTCCAGGAAATACAATGATGCCATTCGCAATGCCCAGGAACTGATCGGGCAACAGGGCGCAGCTTCAGAACCAAGGTTATATAAGCTGATAGCCTATAGCTACAAGGAGTTGAATGATTCTGCCAAGGCGTTGGATTTTATGCACCGGTATTTCAAGGAGCAAAAGGATACCGCCTTTGTCGTAAAAGATTTTGAAACAATGGCGGAAATTTATGATAAGATGATGAATAACCAGGATTCGGCTGTCGTTTATTATGCACGGGCTGGAGAATTAGAAAAGGATAGCGTCAAAAGGATTGAATACGACAAGAAACTGGCCGAAATCTATAAAAAACTGAAAGATTATCATAACCAGGCGCTTTGGCTGGGGAAATACAACCAGGGCAATCCCAAGGCGACGAACCTGGATCTTTTCAATTATGGACTGGCAAATTATATGGCAAAGGACTTTCATATGGCGGATAGCGCATTCGGGCTCTATGAAACAAAATACCCGGAGCAGGATTTCGGCTATTATTGGAGGGCCCGTAGTGATGCAGCCATCGATACGTCTATGGAGACTGGTCTGGCCATCCCCCATTATCTAAAACTAATAGAAATTGTTGCTAAAGATTCAGCGAATAAAACGAATCGTAAGCATCTGATAGAAGCCTATGGATACATAGCGGCTTACAAGGCCAATACGGAAAAGGACTATGCAGGTGCCATCGATTATTTTGACAAACTACTAAACCTGGATCCGGGCAATACTGATGCGCGAAAGTATATTGAAATCCTCAAAAAGAATAAGAGCAAGTCCGAATCGAAGGCATCGGTAAAGGAAGCGGACAAGAAATCGTCCAGCAAGATGGAAACGAAAACAGAGACATCGAAAGCAGGGGGATGAGACCTTAATCATACCACGGATGGCTCCATGTTCTTTTCTTCAACATGATGCAAATCATGTACGTATTCCGCTCTTAAATAATCGTAAAATGAATGTTTATCAATCAGCAAAGCAGCCAGGCTTGAGGCCATTCCTGCCAGCATCAGGTGAAATATCACATTGTGCCGGTCAGTCATTTCCAGCACTAAAATGGCGGAGGTGAACGGAGTTCGGGTAACGCCAGTTAAAAATCCCACCATTCCTGATAATATCAGGAGATTGGTGTCGGTTGCAGACAGATGAAACCATCCGGCCAATAAAGAGCCAACACTCGCCCCGGCGGCGAGAGAAGGGGCAAATACGCCGCCCGCAGCACCGGTGGTGAATGACAACACCGGCCCGATGATCCGGAATAAGGCAATATGCCAACCTGAGTATTTTTCCGGTGTAAATAAAACTCTTGTAATCAACCCCTTACCCGACCCGAACATACTCTCCGATACAAATACAGCTAATGAGGCCACGATTAACCCGCAAACGATTAAGTAGACCAAGTGCTTATAATTCTTTTTAAAGGATTTTTTCCACCGAAACAGGACCAACATCAACTTGGATATGCTGCTTCCAATCAATCCGCACAGTATGGCTACCAGGATGACAGGAAGAAAAATGAAAGTCGAAAGATTACTGACATCTGGATATCCAAGATATAAATAAGGGCCTAAGAATGCCTGTGCGGTCAAGCCGGCAATGAGAATGGCCGAAAAAAGGGCCGTTTTAAAGTAGCTGATATGCGTTTTGGTCAATTCTTCAACGGCAAATACAATGCCTCCTAACGGTGTATTAAATGCTGCTGCCAACCCCGCGGCAGCACCCGTCATAATCATATTCTTTTTTGAAACCCTGGGCCACCAGCCTGGCAGCCATTGATTAATTTTCCAAAATACTGATCCCGCAATCTGGATGGTTGGCCCTTCGCGACCGATAATCCCTCCCCCAAAGACCATGATAAGGCTGGATAG
>PLXD01000389.1 GCA_003151295.1 Chitinophagaceae bacterium
GTGTGCCGACAGCTATATCGCTTACATTTGCAAAGGCCTTTTGTATTATTAATGTACAGCACTATAATACAGACCGGGATACAATACAATTGGATATGATACTTATCGTGGACGACAAGCCGGAGAATATTTTTTCCCTTAAAACTATCCTGGAATTACATTCATTCCCAACTGATACCGCTTCCAGCGGTGAGGAAGCTTTGAAGAAAATCCTTCGGAATTCTTATGCCCTGATCATATTGGACGTGCAGATGCCGCATATGGATGGATTCGAAGTAGCGGAAGCCATCAGCGGTTACAGCAAGTCAAAAGATGTCCCGATCATATTCCTTTCTGCTGTCAATACCGAAAAAAAATTCGTCACGAAGGGATATACTTCCGGAGGCATCGACTATATTACCAAACCTATTGACACGGATATCCTCCTTCTGAAGGTGAAGACCTTTTACCGGCTTTATGAGCAAAACCGTGAATTGACTGAAATACAAGCCAGCCTTCGGTCCGAAATAGAGTTCCGAAAGAAGGTCCAGGCGGAGATACAGGAGCGGGCAACCGAGCTGCATTCGATCCTGGAATCGATCCCCCAGTTGGCTTTCACTACCCGCGCGGACGGCAATATAGAATTCGTCAACAGGAAATGGATGCGTTATTCGCCATCAGCGCATGAGTTTCCACCCGTACATCCGGATGATACAGATCTGGCTCTGCTATGGAAAAAAACCGTCGCATCGGGGAAACCGCTCGAATTGGAAGTGAGGGTGAAAAAGATCGATAAGCAAGATTACCGTTTTCACTTGTTACGTGCCATGCCGGTCAGGGAAGGGAAAAGCATCGTAAAGTGGGTGGGTACTTTCACGGATATAGAAGATCAGAAGCAGGCGGTGCGTAAAAAGGACGAATTTATCAGCATAGCAAGCCATGAATTGAAGACCCCGTTGACTACCATAAAGGCATATGTGCAATTGCTGGAACGTTCGATGGACGAGACGGACCCTGTGAGAATATATGTAGATAGAACCCTCGTACAGGTCAGGAAGCTCGATAACCTGATTGCCGACCTCCTGGATATTTCCAAGATCGAGAGTGGTAAACTTATGTTCAACAAAAAGAATTTCCATTTCGGGACGATCCTCTTCAATGCCATCGAAATGATAGGACAGACTTACACGGATTATAAGATCATCCGTAAGGGCGACGCGGACATTGAGGTCTATGGAGATGAGACAAGGATCGAACAGGTGATCCTGAATTATCTTTCCAACGCGATTAAATATTCCCCCGATAATAAAGAAGTGCATGTCGGGACCTCGGTCATAAAGGATAACTATTCAAAAGATAGCTATTTACAGGTCTCGGTGAAGGACTTTGGAATCGGTATCGGGAAGGAGAACCAGGCCCATATCTTCAGTAAGTTCTACCGGGTGGAAGACTCCGCCA
This sequence comes from Chitinophagaceae bacterium, assembly GCA_003151295.1. Taxonomy (GTDB): domain Bacteria; phylum Bacteroidota; class Bacteroidia; order Chitinophagales; family Chitinophagaceae; genus Puia. The sequence goes on from PLXD01000389.1 coordinate 1,438, forward strand.
ACCGTTTCCAGGGGTTGGGTATCGGCCTATACATCTGCTCGGAGATCATCAGGAGGCATAATGGTAAATATGGCGTGGAAAGCGAACCGGGACAGGGTTCCGCCTTTTATTTTTCCATCCCGGTCCATCAGGACTCAGACGCTGCCCTGCAGCCTTCAATCACTTAAACCCCAAAAGACAATTCCATCATGAACATCGTTTCTCGACCCGGATTATTGCGAAACCTCCAGATCGGGTTTGGATTATCCCTGCTGATCCTTGTCATTACCACCGTCGCTTCCTACAGCAGCATCAACAACCTGCTGGATGGCGCGCAATGGGTGGATCACACCGATTCTGTAATTATTAAATTGGACAATACCCTTTCCATCCTCAGGGATGCGGAGTCGGGCCAGCGGGGGTACCTGCTGACCGGGGACACCTCTTTCCTGCGGCCTTTCAATAACGTCCAGGATAGGATCCGTCTCATGATGGATAGTATCGAGCGAATGACCTCGGATAATCCCAGGCAGGGAAATAATATTAAAGACCTGCGTGAAGTGATCTTTCAGCCACTGGTCATGCTCCGGCAGATCATCGATAAGAAACAGGCTGGCAATATTTACAGCCTGGGCGACCTGCAGAAAGGCCGGGAATACATGAGCCAGGCCCGGCTGATTATCCAGCGGATGAAGGAAGAAAAGCACCGGCTCATGGTCGTCCGCATCGAGAAAGTGAAGAAGTATTCCGGTTATACTCCTGTACTGATCGTGATCGCAGCTGCCTTGTCCATCATCATCACCCTCTTCTTTTACGGGCGGGTCCATAACGATTTCCAGGTGAGGGCCGCACTTTACGCTGAATTAGAACAGAAGGACGAGGATATCTCCCGGCGCATCACCCTCATTAGCAATCTTGCCGACAAGATCTCCGAAGGCAATTACAGCACCCGCGTCGCGGAAGAGCAAAAGGACAACCTGGGCGTCCTGTCGGGCTCCCTCAATAAAATGGCCGTCTCCCTGGAGTATTCATTCGGCGAGTTATCCCATAAAGAATGGTTGCAGACGGGTATTGCAGGGTTGAACAGTGAGATGGTAGAGGATAATGATATGAAGTCCCTGGTCTCCAGGATCCTTTCATTTATCGTTCAATATACCCATAGCCAGGTCGGCGCGGTGTATCTGGCTGACAACAATATAGATGGGAAGACACTGTCCTTAACCGGTAGTTATGCTCTTTCTCAGGACGGCAAACGAAATACGATCGGGGTAGGCGAGGGGATCGTGGGACAAGCGGCATTGAATAAGGAAGAGATCCTTTTAAATGATATACCTGAAGGGGAAATGCATATCAGCTTTGCCTCCGGAGAGATCAGGCCGAAACAGATCATCGCCATTCCTTTCTTTTTCGAGAACAGGCTGAGAGGCGTGATAGAACTGGGCACCTTACAAAAATATACCGATGCGGATAGGGAATTGCTTAAAACCATTATGGGCAATGTCGGTATCGCTGTCAATACCATGCAGAACCGTATGAAGTTGCAGGAACTGCTGGAAGAGACGCAGGCGCAATCCGAAGAATTGCAATCCCAGCATAGCGAGTTGGAGAACCTGAACATGGAACTGGAAGTCCAGGCTGAAAAATTACAGGTCTCCGAAGAGGAGCTGAAAGTTCAACAGGAAGAGCTGTTACAGACCAATCACGAACTGGAGGAAAGATCCAGGCTGCTGGAAGAGAGGAACGATCTCATCGTGCTGCGTAATCTCGATATTCAGAAAAAAGCCGAAGAGCTAGCCCTCAGTACGAAATACAAGTCCGAGTTCCTCGCCAATATGTCCCATGAATTACGAACCCCGCTCAATTCCATTCTTTTATTGTCAAGGTTGCTGGCGGAGAACAACGAGCATACCCTCACCGGCGAGCAGGAGGAATACGCCCGGGTCATCCAGCATTCGGGGTATGGCCTGCTGCAGCTGATCGATGAGATCCTGGATCTTTCGCGGATTGAATCGGGAAAAATGCAATTGGAATATTCGGTCGTCTCCCTCGAAGAGATCCTGGACGACATGAAATCGTTGTTTTCCCCCCTCGCTAAAGAGAAAGGACTGAAACTGTATTTCATTGTAGATGAGAATGCGCCTGCACAGATCGAGACCGATAAGATGCGGCTGGAGCAGATCCTGAAAAACCTGCTTTCCAATGCCTTTAAATTCACGGCCAGCGGGCATATAAGCCTGAAGATCACGCAATCTCCACTCAATAAGAATTTTATCGATTTCACGGTGCAGGATACCGGCATCGGCATGGCGGCCGATAAGCACCAGCTAATTTTCGAAGCATTCCAACAGGCCGATGGCTCTACCCGAAGAAAATACGGGGGCACCGGGCTTGGATTGTCCATCAGCCTCCAGTTGAGCAGGCTCCTGGGAGGCGGTATCAGCGTTAACAGCAAAGCCGGAGAGGGATCGGTATTCGTCGTAAATATACCCCAGTTCCCCAAGGATTTCTCCTTGACGGAAGGAGCGGCTGTGTCCTTCCCTTCCCCGATCTTACCTGTCACGCCCGGAACTAAGGGATCGGATGACGAAGCCACGCCTGCAAATCACGGCCTGCATCCGGCCTCCTATTCGGAACAGCATTCGAACCTCTATCCCGAAAGGCTATTGACCCTTTCGAAGATCCCCGATGAGATCCCCGACGACAGAAATAACCTGGTGGCGGAAGATAAGATATTGCTCATCGTTGAAGATGATACCTTATTCGCGAAAGCACTCCTCGAATTTTCCCGGAAGAAAGGATATAAAGGGATCGTCGCAGTGCGCGGAGATGCCGCCTTGCCGATGGCCAAAAAGTATAAGCCTGCCGGCATTCTCCTGGATATCCAATTGCCCGTTAAAAGCGGGTGGGAGGTAATGGACGAACTGAAAAAGGATGCCCAGACCAAGCATATTCCCGTGCATATTATGTCCTCCTTCGAAGTCAAGAAAGAGAGCCTGCTGAAGGGAGCGGTGGATTTCATCAATAAGCCTGTGGCATTTGAGATGCTGGATACCCTGTTCCAGAAGATCGAATATGTGCTGAACCGTAAATCCAGGAAGGTGCTGATCGTGGAAGACAATAGTAAACATGCGAAGGCACTGGCCTATTTCCTGGCTAACTACGAAGTCCATTCAGAGATTTCAAATACCATCGATCAGAGTATAGCGGCCTTGCAGAAAAAAGAGGTGGACTGCGTGATTCTGGACATGGGCATACCCGATAGTAAGTCCTACGACACCCTGGACAGTATCAAGCAAAACAAGGACCTGGCGAATATACCCATCATCGTGTTTACGGGTAAGAGCATATCGCGGGTCGATGAATTCAAG
>PLXD01000175.1 GCA_003151295.1 Chitinophagaceae bacterium
GAAAAACTATATGGGCCGCCCGTTAAGCCCTGGCAGCCAGCGGGTATCTGGCATTCCCCATACAACGGAGACACCTGGAACACGAGTCCCGGAATGGATCAATACCGCAGGGCGTTCTATACCTTTTGGAAGCGGTCGTCCCCCTATCCTTCGATGATCGCTTTTGACGGGGCGTCGCGGGAACAATGCACGGCCAGGAGGATCAGGACCAATACGCCCCTGCAGGCCCTGGTCACGCTGAATGATTCGGCATACCTGGATGCTGCGAGGCATTTGGCTTTCCGTATGATGGGCGCCGATAGGGACCANNAGGTTATCGGCAAAGGTTATGAGCTGCTGATGTATAAACCCATTGAACCGGCAAAAATGACGATCCTGAAAAAATTATACGACAGGGCCTATGCGGAGTTCAGCAGGGATGCGGATAAGACCTGTGAAATGGTCGGACAGCCCGGCCCACATGATAACCCGGAGACGGCCGCTTATGTGGTCGTGGCAGGGGCTTTATTGAACCTGGATGAAGTGATTACGAAGAATTAATTAGACTCGAATTGTCGCGAAAGACGAACCTGGAAGAAAAAATGTAAGCTATGACCCAGAAAGAACTACATAATCAGCGCCTGGTGAATGAGGCCAATGCCAGGGCCCTGAGCCATCTTACGCGCAGGCATTTCCTGAAAGAAAGCGCTATGGGCCTGGGCGCCCTGGCCCTTGGGGCTCTGTTGCCCGGTTGTGGGGCCGGAATAGGATCAGGAATGGGAGACGGCGGTTCGATCGCATTCGATCCGGCCAACCCGCTGGCGCCGAAGCTGCCGATGTTCCCCGGAAAGGCAAAGAGCGTGATCTATCTGCATATGGCCGGAGCCCCTTCCCAGTTGGAACTATTCGATTTCAAACCCGACCTGATGAAGCTTGACGGGCAGGATTGCCCGGATTCGCTTTTGAAAGGCAAGCGCTTTGCTTTTATCCGTGGCGTGCCCAAGATGCTGGGGCCGCAGGCTCATTTCGAACAACGGGGGCAGAGTGGTGCCTGGGTGAGCGATTACCTGCCGCATTTTTCGACCGTGGTAGATGAAGTGAGTTTTTTAAAAGCCGTCACCACGGATCAGTTCAACCATGCGCCTGCACAACTGATGATGCATACGGGATCGGGCAGGCTGGGAAGACCCAGCATCGGCTCCTGGGTGACTTACGGTTTGGGCACGGAGAACCAGAACCTGCCGGGTTTTGTCGTATTGACTTCCGGCGGTAATTTTCCCGACGCAGGAAAAAGCGTATGGGGTAGCGGGTTCCTGCCATCCGTTTACCAGGGCGTCCAATGCCGCAGCGAAGGCGACCCGGTATTATTCATTAAGGATCCCGAAGGTATGGATCGGGATCTGCGAAAAGCGTCTATTGATGCGATCAATGAAGTCAACAAACAGGAATACCAGGAATATAACGACCCGGAAATATTATCCAGGATCTCCCAGTACGAGCTGGCTTACCGGATGCAGATCTCCGTGCCCGATGTAATGGATATCAATAACGAACCCGAGTACATCCACGAGATGTATGGGACTAAGCCGGGGCAGGCTTGTTTCGCCAATAACGTATTGCTCGCCCGAAAACTCGTTGAGAAAGGGGTCCGTTTCGTGCAGCTTTTCGACTGGGGCTGGGATAGTCATGGTACCGATCCCTCTACTTCCGTGGACATGGGCCTGATCACAAAATGTAAACAGGTCGACCGGGCAAAGACGGCTCTATTGCTCGACCTGAAACAGCGGGGATTGCTGGACGAGACCCTGGTAGTATGGGGTGGCGAGTTCGGAAGGACGCCGATGATGGAGAACCGGGATGGCAAACAGAATCCTTTTAAAGGAAGGGACCATCATGTAGAAGCCTTTACCATCTGGATGGCAGGTGGGGGTATCAAAAAAGGAGGCAGCTATGGAGAGACCGATGAGATCGGTTATGCAGCCGTCAGCGGAAAGACGACGGCTTTCGACGTACAGGCTACTATATTGAACCAATTGGGTTTCGATCACACAAAATTCACTTTTCCTTTCCAGGGCAGGCCTTTCCGGCTGACTGATGTAGCAGGGAAGGTGATAGACGATGTGATCGCATAAGAAAGAATGGACCTGATAAAAAGTATTTTCAATCATTCACTCTACATGAGCTATAGCAGAAGAAATTTTATACAAACCACTACTTCGGCCACTACGGCCCTGCTATTGGCATCCCTGGAAGCCCTGGCAGATAAGAAGGGTCAACCAAACACTGACATGAATAAAAATTTTGAACTAAAGGTATTGGCGACGGACTGGGGTTTTAAAGGGGGTATCGATGCTTACTGCGCCCAGGTGAAAAAAGAAGGGTATGACGGGATAGAGATCTGGTGGCCGCTCGAAAAAACTAAGCAGGAAGCGCTGTTTGCGGCCCTGAAAAAATATCCCCTGGATCTGGGACTATTGGTCTCCGGGGATCAGCCTGATTTCCGTGATCACCTGGATCATTTTAAGAAGATGATCGGAGAGGCGGCGCACAACACTTATCAGCGTCCTATTTATATCAACTGTCACTCGGGCAGGGATTTCTTCAACTTTGAAGAGAACCAGGCTTTTATCGACCATACGATGGAGTTATCCGCGCAGACGGGTATCCTGATCCTCCACGAGACGCATCGGTCGAGGATGCTGTTTGCAGCGCCGGCGGCCCGTCATTTTATCGAGAAGAATCCCGGGCTGCGAATCACTTTCGACGTATCCCATTGGACCAATGTGCATAACAGCCTGCTGGACGACCAACAGGCGAGTGTGGACCTGGCCCTGGAACGGGTGGACCATATCCATGTTCGTGTCGGTCATCCCGACGGACCGCAGGTGAGAGATCCGAGAGCCCCCGAATGGGACGAATGTGTGAAAGCTCACCTGGCCTGGTGGGATAAGGTGGTAGCGCTAAAAAAGCAGGGCGGCGGGCGGCTGACCATACTCACGGAATTCGGGCCACCGGATTATATGCCGGCGCTGCCTTATACCCGGCAGCCCCTGGCGGATCAGTGGGCAATCAATGTCTATATGATGCAGCTATTGCGAAAAAGATATCTATCCTGAAAATTGTAATAGTTTTACAAAAAACTCCCCCTTGCTNNTATCCATCGTAGAATTTTTCGCGCGCCTTCATCCCGTGCTGGTTCATTTGCCGATCGGGATCCTGTTGATAGGCCTCTTATTGCAATGGCTTTCCCGTAATCCAAAATATAGCATATCCCATGGCGTTATAAAGATCGTGCTGCTATGCGGTATGTTCTCGGCGCTGGCATCCTGCATTACAGGATATCTTTTATCGCTCAGCGGAGAGTATGACGAAAGCCTGGTGACCTGGCATATGTGGATGGGCTTGTGCGTGGTGATCGTGTCCATGCTCCTGTTCGTGAAGGTCGTGAAACGGGAAACCGACCTGGCCTACCGGGCTTTGTCCCTCGGTCTGCTGGTATTGATCACCGTGACCGGGCATCTGGGCGGGTCGCTGACGCATGGTTCGGATTACCTGACGGCTGCTCTCGGCAGCACCTCGGATACTACTGCGGTGGCCCACAAACCGATTCCCGATATTAAGGAAGCGAAGGTCTATGCCGATGTGATCCAACCGATGCTGCAGGCCAATTGCTATAGCTGCCACGGGCCGCATAAACAAAAAGGCAAGCTGCGACTGGATGATTCCGCCTGGATCGTCAAAGGAGGAAAGGATGGACTCGTCATTCATCCTTCCCGGGCCGCGGAAAGTGAATTGGTAAAGAGAATGTTATTGCCTGCAGAGGACGAACACCATATGCCCCCGAAGGAGAAGACGCCTCTGAAGGAAAGCGAGATCGCTATTTTCCAGTGGTGGATCGGACAGGGGGCGGATTTTTCCAGGAAGGTAAAAGAGTTCCCGCAACCCGGCAAGATCGGTGCCTACCTGCTGGCGCTACAGGCCGGAAATGGGGGAGGGGCCAAAGCTGCTTCCCTGGTCCCTTCCGCTCCGGTGGAGGCGGCGGGGGAAAAAGACCTGGATGCGTTGAGGGCGAAGAAAGTGGAAGTGACACCGGTTGCCCGGGGTAGTCATTACCTGTCGGCCGATTTCATCAACGCCGCGAATATCACGGATAAAGACCTGGCCCTGCTGGTGCCTTTGCAAAAGCAACTGGTTTGGGTAAAGCTTGGAGACCAGCCGGTCGGTGACAGCGGGATGGTATCTATCGGCCAATGCGAGGCGCTCACCATTCTGCATTTGAACAACACACGGATTAGCGATAAGGGGCTGGTCCCGTTGGTGTCCCTGCATAATCTGCGTCTCCTCAACCTGGTCGGAACGGGGGTGACTGCGCAGGGCATCGTTTCGCTGGATTCCCTCAAACAACTGCAGTCCTTGTTCCTCTACAAGACAAAGGTGGAACCAAAGGATTGGCGATCCCTCAAACAGCATTTTCCGAAGACTGCCCTGGATTCGGGCGGCTATTCGGTGCCCTTTGTGCCCTGGGATACGGTCAATGAGATGCGGCCGAAGCCCGTGAAATAGGATCGCCCGTTTGTCCATATTCGCTCACTTGGTTATATCATATCCGGACAGGTGCAGCGTTCATCAATATTTAGTTAACTTATTATCAACCAGATAGAAAACTGGCATTTCTTTGGTGGGTAAATAGCATGTTCAGAAATCTCCTTTTAATTGGTTGGCGCAATATCGAGAAGCATCGGTTCCATACCGGGCTTAATATTTTTGGCCTGTCGCTGGGCATTAGCTGCGCCTGGGTATTGTTCCAGTTCATCAATTTTCATCTGGGTTTCGACACCTATCATCACAATGTCCGCAACCTTTACCGGGTGGTGACCGACCTGCACCTGGGCGACGGAACGGTTGAATTCGAAAGGGGAGCTCCTGTGGCCTTTGTGAATGCCCTGCAAAGAGAGGTTCCCCAGGTTAAGGACGAAGCCGCGTTGCTGCGGAATCATTCTTTTACCGTTACCGTCCCCCGTCTCAATTCCGAAGACAAGGCGGCAGGTAAAAAAGATCAGGGTGAAAAAATCTTTGCCGAGCATGAGAATACCGGCTTCACCGACCGGCATTGGTTCGACCTCTTCGATTATCAATGGGAAGCCGGCAATGCGACTACCGCTTTAGAAGCTCCCAATACAGCCGTGATCACCGCCAGCCTGGCGAAAAAATATTTCGGGAGCGCGGACCCGATGGGCAGGCGGATCCTTCTCGATGGCAAACAACAGGTAATAATCACCGGTATACTGGCCGAATATCCACCCAATACGGATTTTAAGACCGACATGTTTATTTCCTTATCTTCTTTCCAGAATCTCGATCCGGATAACGACGAGGCGATGAGGACCAACTGGCAATGGATCAATTCCACGACCTCCCTGTTCGTCCTGCTTCGGCCGGGAGTTTCGCAGGAATCAGTCGACGCCGCTATGACGGCGATCGCAAAAAGGAATATGGGGTGGGCGGCCCCCTATTATCATTTCCATTTACAGCCATTAAAAGAAGTACACTTTGACGGCAGGTATAGTGGGGTCGTTTCCCGGTCCCTGCTTACTACCCTGGCATTGATCGCTTTTTTCCTGGTTTTGATTGCGTGTATCAATTTTATAAACCTGGCGACCGTTCAACAGGCTAAGAGGGCCCGGGAGATCGGCACATGCAAGGTATTGGGAAGCGGACCGGCCGCCATATTCTGGCAGTTCATGACAGAGACGGCGTTTATGGTGGCATTGGCAGCCCTGGGTGCGATATGCCTGCTGGCCGTTTCTCTGCATGCCTTGAACAACTGGTTACAACTCGACCTGGGCTTCCATTTTATTCATGACGGAAGGCTTGTATTATATTTCATCCTGCTCCTGGTGCTGATCACTGCGGCAGCCGGTTTTTACCCCGCACTGATCCTGAGCCGTCTCAGACCGATAGCTGCCTTAAAAAGCGCGGGAGGTACTGGTTNNCAGTTGCTGATCGTCTGCGCCCTGATCATCACGATGCAAATGAACTATGTAAAAAACGCAGACCTCGGGTTTAATAAGGATGCGGTGGTGATGGTGCCGATTCCTGATACGGCCACCGGTAAACTGACTGCCTTGCGGAACCAGTTATTGGCAAGAACCGATATTAAAGACCTGAGCTTTTGTTTCCGGCCTCCCTCCTCCGATGCGAGCAATGGCGGAACGATCCGCTACGACGATCGTGACTGGGAGAAATTTGCCGTTCGTTCGGTCATCGGGGACGCTCATTATCTACAGACCTTTGGATTACATCTGCTTGCCGGCAGGAACCTGCAGGAGAGCGATACGATCCGTGAGTTCCTGATAAACGAAGAACTGGTGCATAAACTGGGTTACAACGATCCCCAACAGGTGCTTGGACATCGGCTGCTTGCCGGCGACCTCGCGGGTGACCATCGGGGGATCATCGTCGGCGTGATCCGGAATTTTTACTATCATTCATTGTATACGGGCATGGAACCCGTAGAGATCAGCACGGTCAGAGAGAACTATAAATTTGCGGCGATCAAATTAAGCGGTCTCCCGGAAGGTAGCGTGGGGGTTCTTTCACATGGCGGCAGCAAAGCATTAAAGGAGATCGGGGGAATCTGGAAATCGGTCTATCCCGGGAGTGTATTCGAGTATCATTTTTTGAATGAACAGATCGAGGGTTTTTA
>PLXD01000200.1 GCA_003151295.1 Chitinophagaceae bacterium
TCTCCATAAAGCTGCGCTACCAGGGTCTTATTATGGGTGAGCACCAGGGTGGGTCTCTGGGTATTTTGGATCACGTTGGCTATCGTAAAGGTCTTACCCGATCCGGTGACCCCGAGCAGAGTCTGGTATTTTTCGCCCTCGTCGACTCCTTCGGTCAACTGGCGGATGGCGTCCGGCTGATCCCCTGCCGGTGAATAGGGAGACTGGATATTAAATGGCATGGGTTCCTTTTATTTTGTGATCTGTGTTATAGAAACGAGGTAAAGGGCCAGTTTGTTCAATGAGGCAGCGGCTATGTCGATCTGCTCCCCGGCTTCTTTCCAGTGGCGCTCTTCGATGGCTTCCCGGATGCCGGGGAATGTTTTTACGCCATAGCCGGTATAAAAGCCGGGGGCATAGAGCGTGTGCCTGTACCAGGGTCTCCTGGGAAGACCCTTATCGCTTAGCAATTCCTGTTCTGCTTTACAGAGTGCCTGATTCACCTTCTCCAGGCGTCCTTCTGTCCAATCCGCTTTCGCCAGTGAATCGGAAAGCTGTGATGCGGATTTTTCGAGCCCATGCAATGCGTTTTGAAGCAGGGAGAAGTCCAGGAAAGGAACTTCGTCTTTTGCCACCGGGGGGCTCATGGGATGGTCAGGATCGGCTGCAAGAACATAATACCGGTCCTTGATGAGCTGGTTTTCCACGGCTGTGCGCTCTCTTAATTGATCGGATAGTGCGATCAGTTCGGCCAGATAATTATTGACGGTTTTGGAAAGGGCCCGGAAGTCGAAGGGAAGCAGCGGTGCATCGGCCATGCGTAAAGTTATCCGGCCGGCTGTTTTGGCCAGTGCTACTCCGTATTCGAAACGGGGATCCTTAAAGCGCCTGTAATCCTCATAAGAATCATAATGGGTATGATATTCACCCCCGGCGTCTTCCCCGCTAAAAGCCAGGTTTATGGAAGGAATGCCCAGGTGATGGATAAAGGGGGAATAGTCGGAACCCGTACCCATTGCTTCCATTTTGAATGTCTTTTGATTCAACCGTTCCCTTTGGGTTTTGGTATTAATGCCAGCGGCGAGAATATCCATTGCATGCCTCCGTTCTCCGACGCTGACGGGGGTTTCGGGGTCTTTGACATCGCCGGCAACTTCATTGATAAAAGGTTCGAGTGCATGGGAGCCTTCCACATTCAAAAACCCTCGTGCATTCATGTCGGAATTAATATAGACAACGGCTTTTTGTAGTAGCTCTATAGCATGGTATTCCACCCATTCGGTAGAACCCAGCAGACCGGGCTCTTCTGCATCCCAGGCGCAATAAACCAAGGTGCGTTTGGGTTTCCAGCCGCTGTGATAAAGTTCGCCGACAGCCCTTGCCTCTTCCAGCATGGCAGCTTGTCCGCTGCAAGGATCAGCGGCTCCGTTGACCCAGGCATCGTGATGATTACCCCTGATCACCCATTCGTCAGGGCATTCTTTGCCAGGTAATTTTGCGATGACGTCGTAGATCGGTTTTATCTCCCAGTTGAAGACGAGCTTCAGATGGACCCGGGTTTTGCCGGGGCCGACATGATAGGTGAATGGCAGGCCACCCCTCCATTCTTCGGGTGCCACAGGTCCTTCCAGGGCTCGTAACAAAGGTTCTGCATCTTGATAGCCGATCGGCAGGACCGGTATTTTCAACAGGTTGGCGGCTTCGGACCTGTCTATTCTTTTTGCATCTTTTGTGGCGCCGATGCCCGGCGTAAGCGGATCGCCCGGGTAAACGGGGAGGTCCATGACCGAGCCCCTTTGTACGGAGTAGGGATTTTTAAAAGCTCCTTTCGGATAAGGCTCGCCCTGGTAATAGCCATCGTCTTTAGGGTCTGAATAGAGGATACATCCGATGGCGCCATGCTCCTGGGCAAGTTTGGGCTTAATGCCGCGCCAGGAATGGCCGTATTTTGCCAGGACGATCCTGCCTTTGACGGAGATACCCATCTTTTCCAATTGGTCATAATCCGCCGGTATGCCATAATTGACGAAGACCAGTTCGCCGCTTACGTCTCCGTCCGGTGACCAGCAGTTATAAGGGGGGAGCTGTCCCGCCTGTGCGGTACTGGGATCTTCTTTCTGGGTTTGTTCGGCCAGCGTGGCCTTGAAGGCAACAGGGGCCGTCATTTCCAACAGTCTCACCGAAGGGGTAGGAAACAATACATAAAACGTTTCCGTTTCGGTTTCGAATCCCCAGCTTTTGAACTGTTCCGAGATAGCGGACGCGATAGCCCGGTCTCGCGCGGACCCCGTATGATGAGGATAGGCTGATAGTTCTTTGATCGTGCTGTCTATATTTTTTGTAAGGAGAAGGCCATCGAATACCCGCTCCCAGGAGAGCTCCTGCCTGGCAGAAGCCGGATCGAAACCGGCCAACGGTGTAAGCTGTTGCGGTGTAAGCTGCGGAGATGCAGGCTGCAGCGGTTCAACCTGAGCCAGGGTCACGGCGGCGATAAACACCAGGATCCCGGTAAGTAACTTTTTGTGCATCGTTGTTATTTTTGAAGCCGCTTGATATATTGACTGTAGTCGGGAAGGATGGTCTCATAGTCTTCATAGAGCAGGGGAGATGTGAGCAGGAAGTCGGCAGTAGCGCGGTTATTGGCTATCGGGATATTCCAGGTCACACCCAGTCTCAGCAGGGCCTTGATATCAGGATCATGGGGTTGTGCTTCCATGGGGTCCCAGAAAAAGATCAGGACATCGATCTTGCCTTCCGCTATACTGGCGCCGACCTGTTGGTCTCCGCCCAGGGGTCCGCTGAGGAATTTGCTTACCGGTTGGCCGAGGGCCTGTTCAAGCATCGTTCCCGTCGTGCCGGTGCCAAAGAGCCGGTGTTTGGCGAGTGCGGCCTTGTTATAGATCGCCCATTCTATCAGTTCGCTTTTTTTGTTGTCATGAGCCACCAGCGCTATTCTTTTGGAAGCCTCCATCTTTCTGATTTGTGATTGCATGCCGTGTTTTTATTTACAGGTTCTTTGCGTAAAAGATAATCGGTTTTAAGAAGATTACGATGCTGATAAAAAAAATTAGGGATTTTTTCTTCATTTATGCTCTGCAGGCACGAAATTTGTACACAACTTATCCCCATTGTTATTATTTACTAACCCGATTATATGAAGAGCATTATGGGCTTAACAGCCCTATTGGTATTATATTGCGCGGTTTCGTTTGCGCAAGAGCAGCCTGATTCTACGGCTATTCCACCATTGCAATCTTCAGCAGTGAGTTCTCCTCTGTTTATAAACTTTTCCTGTAATACACGCGATGCTAAAAAAGTCTCGATGGAATGGAAAGTCGACAGCATTGCCGAAGGCGATTATTTTATTATTGAGCGAAGCAATGAAGGGGGGGCTTATGAGTCGATCGGTGCGTTGAGAGGAACGGTGATGAATACCCATTATGAGTTGATAGATAGTGCGCCGCCAAACGGATCAAATTTTTATCGGATCAGGTATGCCGATAAAGACGATCGCAGGATCTATTCAGAGGCGATACGGGTTAGTATATCAGGGGACCTGGATTTTAAATTCTATCCTAATCCGGTGGACAAACTTTTGATCGTCCGCACAGAGCATTTAATCGACATTCAGGTGATAGATGCTTTCGGTTCCGTGCGTTTAAGTAAACGATTGCAGAAGGGCATACAGGTACTCTATACAGGCTCTCTTGAAAGAGGCAGCTATATATTGCGAGTGGTTGATAAAGAGAGCAATAGAGTAGTTTCAAACCAGCTTTTGAAGAATTAAAAATAGTTTAAAATATAAATTACCGGAAAATGGTATTGCAGATTTGATATGAAATCTCTACCTTTATCTCGGTTTTTCATAGGATATTGGATTTTAAAACGGGGTTGAATTTCTATTCAGACCCCTTTTTTTTGCACCCCTGTGAAGGAAATAAATAGGGTGTCAGAAACAGAAGTACGGTGCCGGGGAAAGTGGGGTAGAATGGGGAAGGAGATGGGGAAGATATTTCTCTAAATAAAAAAAGCTCCGATAGAAATCGGAGCCGTAGTACTTACTAACCCAACTAAAAACGATTTAAATTATATTTTTTTAAGCAGCCTGCATTTCTTTGACTTTCTCGCGGATCTTAGCTTCAATTTCGGCTGCCAGTTCGGGATTATCGTGTAGCAATGACTTTACCGTATCGCGGCCCTGGCCTAATTTATCAGATCCATAGCTGAACCAACTACCGCTCTTCTGGACAATTCCCAATTCAACGCCCATGTCTATGATCTCACCGTTTTTAGAAATGCCTTCTCCAAAAACGATGTCAAATTCGGCCGCACGGAAGGGCGGAGCGACCTTATTCTTTACCACTTTGACTTTAATCCGATTGCCGACAGCTTCTTCTCCATCTTTTATCTGGGCCATGCGCCGGATATCGAGCCGGACAGAGGCATAGAATTTCAGTGCATTTCCACCGGTTGTGGTCTCCGGATTGCCGAACATCACCCCGATCTTTTCCCGTAACTGGTTAATAAAAATACAAATGGTATTGGTCTTGCTGATCGTAGCGGTTAGCTTTCTGAGGGCCTGGGACATCAAACGAGCCTGCAGTCCCATTTTGCTATCTCCCATCTCCCCTTCCAGCTCACCCTTTGGAACCAGGGCAGCTACCGAGTCAATGACGACTACATCCAGGGCGCCGGAGAGGATCAGCCGGTCTGCAATTTCCAGCCCCTGCTCTCCATAGTCCGGCTGCGATATGAGCAGATTGTCTATATCCACCCCCAGCTTCTGGGCATAGGCGCTGTCAAACGCATGCTCCGCATCTATAATCGCGCACATGCCTCCTTTCTTTTGCGCTTCGGCGATTATATGGGTAGCCAGTGTGGTCTTACCGGAAGACTCCGGTCCATATATTTCAACAATCCTTCCTTTCGGAAGACCGCCTACCCCTAAGGCCACGTCTAGCCCAATAGACCCTGTGGAAATGACTTCCATGGGATCCCGGCTTTTTTCATTCATCATCATCACACTTCCTTTTCCAAAGTCTTTATCGATCTTATCCATCGTCAACTTTAGGGCCTTGAGTTTTTCTGCGTTTGACATAATCGTAGTTTTTAGTTCTTCAAAATTATTGATTTGGTGAAGGTAGGATAATTATTTTATCAACACTAACAAATTTAGTATTTATTGACTAATTTTTTTGGGGCTGAGGTAAGAGGGGAATCATCCGCCCTGTCTATGCCGGACAAACAGGGACTATGGCCAGACCTTTACGGCGACTATAGACAGACCCTTTATAGGTTATAAGTCATTATATTAAGACTTTTATAAGGTATATATGGCTTATAGTGTGCTTCCAGAAGCCGGAAGACCTGATAATAAATGTCTTATCGGGAATACGATTTATTCTTTTTCTAATAAGGAGAGGATTTTTTTTCGTTTATTTGTGACATAAATGCAGGCGTTCCCTACCATCAAAACCAGTGAATTTACCGGGGCCAATATATTATGGTATTGGGTAGAGAACCTTCCCGGATTGGAGAGCTGAAGGCATCAGGTTCCCGGTTATTTTTGTATTGCTGCTATTTTGGCATTAAATTCGCCTTAAATTTATTTTACAACAAATCAGCAAATTTGTTCTGATGAATTATATTTGACAAGTATTCTGTGTAATCGCGGAACACCAAGCGATGAAAGAATGATTATTTATTTCAAAAAAATGAATCTATTATGAAGCTTAGACAATGTTTGTTCTTCGGTCTTTTATCTGTGTTACTCTTTTCCTGCGTCAGCTCTAAAAAATACAAAGCTGCACTGGGTAAAATCGACTCCTTAAATTCTGCTAATACCAAATTAGCGGGCGACCTGAAAAATTGTAACGACCTGACCGCAGAAGACGCTCGCCAGAAAGCTGCCCTGGAAGCCCAGATTGATGCGCTCAACAAGCAGATCGCATTCCTGAAAGACAATAACAACACGGCTCTGAAACAACTGCAGGATCTTTCGGTAATCTCCGGATCACAGGCTGAAAGCATTAAAAAATCTTTAGATAACATCGGCGCAAAAGACGCATATATCCAGAATCTGCAGGCTGAACTGGCTCACAAGGATTCTTTGAATATGGCCCTTGTAATGAATCTGAAAGGCGCTATCGGCAATATGGACGACCAGGATATCAATATCAAGGTTGATAAAGGGGTCGTATATATCGACATCTCCGACAAACTGCTGTTTAAAAGCGGCAGCTACGATGTCAGCGAAAAAGCCAAAGGAGTTCTCGGCAAAGTGGCCACTGTCCTGAAAGCGCAGCCCGATATCGAATTCATGGTAGAAGGACACACGGATAATAAAAAATATGCCCGAGGCGCCCAGCTTAAGGACAACTGGGATCTCAGCGTAAAACGCGCTACTTCCGTAGTCAGGATTCTTCAGAACCAATATGGCCTGGCACCTGAGCATATCACAGCCGCAGGACGCGGAGAGTATGTTCCGGTTGCATCGAATGATACGGAAGAAGGTCGTGCGGCCAACCGTCGCACCCGTATCGTGATCCTGCCCCAGCTTGATCAGTTCTTTAAATTGCTGGAAAAGAAATAATCACTGAATAAAATTTCCCCGATAAAAAAGGAGGCTACCGACCGTAGCCTCCTTTTTTATTTATTTTATGTCTTATAGGAGTTTATTTTTTTCACAATCCCTATCATTTTCAGGGCTAATGTGCGTTATCATTGCCGAATCGGGCTATTAGCCCGTCGGACCGGCTTTATGAAGAGATACCTGCTGAAAATAATTTGTTTATTCTGTCTCCTCTGTTACCTGAAACCTTGTTTGGCCGACTCTCCAAAGAGCCCGGTGGCCCAGAAAGGAGTACTGGATCTTAGGGAAACGGACCTATCCGACACACCTGTGCCCCTGAACGGCGACTGGGGCTTCTTCTGGAAACGCCTACTGCTGCCTTCGGATCCGGCCGGCCTTCAACCCGCTCAATTTGCAACCTATCCCTCTCTTTGGAAAGATCTGGCTTTGAAAGGCTTGCCTGTGTCCACACAAGGATATGCGACCTACACCCTGACCATCCTCCTTCCCAGGAAAAGACCCCGTCTGGGTATGGAAGTGCCGGATACATATTGCGCTTATTCTTTGTATGTCAATGGGGTCCTGCAATCCCAAAATGGTCAACCGGCGTCTACGGAAAAAGATGCCACCCCCTTTTGGGCAACCCGGACCCTGGCCTTGCCGTCGGGCGGACCGGACACGCTTCATCTCTTGATGCAGGTCGCTAATTTCTGGCACGCCAAGGGAGGTGTCTACAAAGAGATCCTGATCGGCGATAAAAATGCGCTCTTCCTGAAAAAGAACAAGTCTGCAGCATATGA
>PLXD01000210.1 GCA_003151295.1 Chitinophagaceae bacterium
ATTTAAGCATGACGTGACACTAGTTGCAGTGCATAGACCTTCCAGTTGGAGACCTTGTTAAAGCGGATCTCATTCCGCACGTGATGCTCGATCGACATCGCATAGATATGACCGGGTGTGGAGGTGTTGGAGATGTAGGTACCGGTGGCGGCATACGTGTTGGCCGTCCAGATATTTTTAAAAGTGCCGCCGCCGCCATTGGTGATCCAGAGGCTCCAGTACTGCGTGTCCCAGGATGGATCTACGCCATTTCCGCGGTAGGAGGAAACTTTTTCCGTGGGCACGGGTTGCTTCCAGATCCGGTCCATGCCTCCGTGTCCGCCAATGAATTTTACGTCGTTCATATAGGAGTCGACACCCGCGGTCCACTTGCAGCCAACGGCACGCGGGTTATCAGCGCCCGTCGAGAGACCGATGCCGGTGACGATATTCGTTCCGTTCTTTGCCGTTTCCAGCAGAGGCTTTGGCGCTCCGAAGCTGCCAAAGGCTTCCGTATTATTTGCCAGGATTAGTTGCGTGGCAATCGGATTGAGGCCGATCAGCGCCGTATTGGGTTGCAGGTGTATCGTCTCGCTCACCCGGTACCAACCTGTGGGGATAAAGATGGCCGGGTATTGGTCGATGGCTGCCTGGATCGCCTTTGTATCATCCGTTACTCCGTCTCCTTTTGCGTCCAGGGACTTCAGGTTGACCCAGGTTTCGATAGCGGGGAAATCGGGAATGTCTTTAGAGACCGGGGCGGGGAAACGCTCCATCACCCGGATGTCTTGCAGCGTCTTGACGACGGGGTCTGCCCGCAGGCTGTCCATCTGCAGGCCTTGCATGAAATTCCGGATCGTATAGATCGTACCGGGTGCTGCGATCTGCCGGCCAGTCTGGCGATAGGCGACGGCTACCGGCACGTTACGGCAATCGATATTCCGGAGGCTGATCTGGTCGGTGGCATTGTCGGCTAAGCTGATCGTGAGGGCGGCTCCGCTGACATTCTCCCACTGGCAGTCTTCCATGAACAAACGTTCCCGGAAATCGGGTACGATATCGATGACGGCCGGTACATTCTTTACCCGCATCCGCACGATGGTCAGCCCTGCTTCGCGTGTACGGATCGCCGCCAGCCGCTGTCCCTCGAAATAGGTGTCGACCATCATGAACTGCCATCCCGGTGAGGGTTTTGTNNTGTATAGATGCCATAGTCCCCGCCAAAGAAACGCACATCTTCCATCTCATTTCCTACGTCGAACATGCCCGCTTTCCCGTGGCCTATAAAAATATCCGCGTGAGAAATAAAACTATGCTGGGCAAAATGGGTTCGTAAGGCCACCGCTACGGGGTTACCGTCTTCTATTTTCAGATTGATATTCGATAGGGCGCTGTAGAAAGTGCTGGCGCCTGCGTCTCCCATGGAGTGTCCTGTTTTAGGGAGATCGCTGATAAACCAGAACATATATTTTGCCTGCCCTTTGTCGGTTGAATCGGCCACCTGGAATCCCGGCGCGTTCTTATCCAGCACGATCAGGGGGCGCTTTCCGCCGTACCCGATCAGGCGGACGGCCCGGGGTACGTAGATCGTCTTGCTGATGAGGTAGGTCCCTTCCGGGATGAAGAGTACCCCGAAATTATGTTCGGTCTTCAATTCGTTAATTGCGCCTTGCAAGGCGTCAGAAACATCCATCAATCCATCGGCCTTGATCTTGTATTTGTCTGGCGTGAAATAGAGGGCTTCGTCGTCTTCCAGCCGCTCCTTGTAAAAAGAGCTTCCGGCGCTATAGTGGGTTTTACCCCCACCCGGAATGTCCGCCGTTTTTTGTCCCCAAATAACCGATTGAAATAGGAATAGCGATCCGAAGAGAATGATACCGTTCTTCATGGCAGTCCTTGTTGTTTGTTTTTGAGCGCATAATTTAGGGCTTAGTTTCTGTAATCAGGGGATTATTGCGGGATTTGTGATAGAAGG
Source organism: Chitinophagaceae bacterium (assembly GCA_003151295.1). GTDB lineage: Bacteria > Bacteroidota > Bacteroidia > Chitinophagales > Chitinophagaceae > Puia. The sequence continues at coordinate 1,955 of PLXD01000210.1, forward strand.
TTTTTTTCGGTCGAAAGCGAACAGTTTTTGTACGGAATCGGACAGTGAGGGCCTCGAATGAAACATTAAATGATTGATAGTCAGTTGCCAGCAAAAAGGGTTCTGTCTTGGCATACCTTATCGCATGAAAAAATCTATCGTCATCATCCTTCTGGCAATTGCAGGATCTTCCTGCATGGCCCAGGTTTCCGATAAAGAAGCCCTCTATCTGAATAAATCCCTGTCCGGCGAGGCCATCACGGCCGTGGAAGCCGAGACCTCCGGCGGCGGCATTGAAGTCACAGGTGGGGCGGGGCAGGACGCGCGTGTCGAAGTATATATCTATCCGAATGGCGCCACTGGGATACTTGGACGCTATCGAAGATAGACATCGATAAGCGGCTAAGCGAGGATTATGATTTCTCCGTTTCGGTGGCCGACCATAAACTGACGGTCATTGCACGCAGCAAAAACGGATCTATGAGTTGGAGGAGGGGCTTATCTGTTTCTTATAAGATATTCGTGCCGGAACAGGTTTCTACGCATTTGTCTACCAGTGGCGGGGGGATTCATATCAGTAACCTTTCTGGCAGGCAGGACTT
>PLXD01000265.1 GCA_003151295.1 Chitinophagaceae bacterium
GATATCATCGGGGTTGATATCGGAAATGGAGCTGATGTTCTGTCCCCTGCCTACCGATTGACCAGAGAGATTGTAAGAGGTATTTAGGGAAGAATTGCTCTCGCTGAGCATGGGGACGCCGTCTACCACGTACAGGGGGTTTTGAGCGCCTCTGATACTCACCAGCAAACCGGCTCCGGGCGTACCCGATGGCTGTGAAACATTGATACCCGATAACTTTCCTTCAATGCTTACTGCCAGGTTGGAAACCGGTTGATCTTTAAAGTCTTTATTTTTAATGGAAGAGATAGCGCCGGTGATATCGCTCTTTTTCTGGGTGCCATAGCCTACCACTACTACGTCACTCAACTGATTCCTCACTTCTTCCAGTTCCACATCGACGACAGCACGGCCTTTAACCGCGACGGTCTTTGTTTTATAGCCTACATTGGATACCTCCAGGACCTCGTTGGGAGAAAGGGTCGTTATTGTATAGGTTCCGTCACCATTGCTGTTGACCCCTTTGGTGGTGCCCTTTATTACAACGGATGCGCCGGCTATGGGCTTCCCTTCCCCGTCTTTTACCACTCCTTTTACGGTATAGCTTTGGGCGAGTATGACCATCGGGCAAAACAAACAATAGGAAATGGTTAAAAAGACAGCCAGTAAGGTTTGAACGGTTCGATTCATAACAGTCGTTTTGGTTTGAAAAGCAGTTTTGGAAAAAAGCAAGCAACCGTTTTTTTTAAAATATGAATTTCACCAAGTCAGATGTATTTAAAACTAAGTCGTGGTTTTTTATGAAAAAATAAATTAAACACTGATTATCAGGTAGGTTACTTTGGTCAAAGTTTAGTACATTGATAAGTCAAAAAAAATGACTTTTTACTGTCTTATTAACGTCATGAAAAAAAGTCGTATTATTTATTATATTAATATCATTTACCCATGTTTCTTTCCGAAAGAGTAAAAAAGGCCATCGAGGGCGATGCGGGGGTGATAGCGGCGCTGAAGGGAAAGGGCCGGGAGTCGAACTGGATTCATTTCACCCGAACGCAATTCAATCTGGTCGCCAGAATCATAAATAAGCGGGTTAGCCGGGAGGTAATTGCCAATATCGACCTGGCTGGGATGCATTTGATTATTGGGAGGCAACAATTGGAAAAGCAGTTGTTAAATCTGCGTTGCGATAATATATACGATTTCTCCAGGCATTTGGGGGATCTGCGGGAATACCAGGTCTTTAATTGGATTAGCGGTAAAACACTTCAGAGTTATTGGCAGAACGGGAAAGCGAAGTATGTTAAACTAAATGTGCTGCTTGTTTTCCTGCAGGTGCCTTTTTCGGACTGGGAGCTATGGCAAAAGGAGCGGAACAGGCAGACGGACCAGTACGGTTATAGCTTGTCAAGGGGACCCGCGTCGGGATCGGGTCTGAACAAATCATCGCTGGCGATCATTAAGACCTATTACCTGGGAAATTATTTTTTATATTATCAGAAGACGGACGGCAGTAAGAATATCATTAAAACCCCTTTCATTTTAAAGGAAAATGAGAACGGGCAGATCATCGTGAAGTCGGTTTCGGAGGGTCATCGCTACAGCGGTAAGGTCATGGGCATCCGGGATGGTTGTCTCTACATTAATTGTCAGAACCTGGACTTTGAGGAGATGGAACAATATGTTTTCAATATCGGACTGGAAACAAAGCCGCAGGTATTATTCGGCGTATCCAATACAGTCAGTGTAAAGAACCGGCGGGCCGTCGCGCTCAAGAATATCCTGGTTAAGCAACAGGGCCTCGACCCCGGGTTCGAGAATATCCAGGAAGCGGAAATCCCTTTCGGCAGGAAATATGCGATGAGGACGGAGGAGTCGCTGGTGGTGGGTCATCTCAAGCAGGCCAGCAATAACATCATCATTACCTTAAGCTGTTGCAACCTGGATGAGTTGGAGCCCCCCGACATCGCTTATTGACAAATTCAATGTCAGGATAAGTGTTTACACTTGTAGTCGTTTATTCTTTGACGAGAGAATTTTCGCTACCTTTCGGGTATCAGTATTTTTATTATGTTCCAGTTAATTCAGCAATTTCATTCCATCTATCCGTTATCTGCGGAACTGCAGCAGCATTTGCTGAATACCGTAAAGACAAAGAAGATAGCCAGGAGAGGGCTGTTGCTGAAGTTCGGTCAGATCTGCGGGAATATATACTTCGTGGAAAAAGGGCTGTTCCGGTGTTCATATATGAAGAAAAGGAAGGAGGTCTCTTCCTGGTTCATGAAAGAGGGGGATCTTATTGTGTCCGTCGAAAGCTTCTTCAGCCAGTCTCCGGGTTATGAGAAGATAGAGGCATTGGAGGAAGCGGAGGTGCATTACATAAGCTATGAAGAGTTGCAGGATATCTATCATCAATATAAAGACTTCAATTTTATAGGCAGGGTGCTCACGGAAAGGTATTATACGATGAGCGAGCAGAGAGCCCATTCTCTAAGAATGCAAAAGGCATCGGATCGTTATCGTTACATGATCGATCATGATTCCGACCTCATCAGGCGCGTTCCTGCAGTCTATATCGCCTCCTACCTGGGAATTACGCCCGAGACGCTCAGTCGCATTAAGGGCAGGAAATAAGAAAAACAAGCACCTCAAAATTTAATGACATTTATCAAGATGAAAATTACATTTAATGATTTTCGTCAATTTTTTGGGATGTCCATCACCGTAATTTTGTGTTATTGATTTATTACTTATAATCCATTTTTATTTTTTGGATCCTATCAAAGCATGAAACTACCGGGGGACATAGAGAGTCCGCCGGCGGGCAGGTTATTTCCTTACATATAGTAGAATAAAATACGCTACAATGCCGCTTGGTTTACGTCATCATTTCCCAGGATTAAAGCGTCTATTGCCATGCAGTATACGACAGACCCATGGGTTGGCAACCCTCTCCTATCTCCCTTGCAGGGGCCGGGACGAGGAAGAATTGTTTTTGCTGGCGCTGGGATTACGGAGTGAAGTACAGAAACTGATCTTATCGACAGCCGGGGAAAAAAGCGGGAAGGAATATCTGTGCTTATTACTGGAAAAACTTTTCAAACGTTACGGCATGCTGAGATCCCTGGCTTACCGGGTCGCTATCAATAATTTTATCAGCAGAACGACTGAAACGCATTGCTCCTTTCACCTGGACACAGAGGAACTCATCCTGTTGTGGTCCGAATCCGGATGAAAGGGGCATTTTCATTTATGGCATTTTAATTTTTCATCTTTAAAGCTTTATGTATGAAAAGAATTCATGGAGTGCTTGCAGGGGTTCTTTGGATAGCCCTGCAGAATGGATTGCTGGCCCAGGGGCCCGTGCATCCCGGTAGCCTGCACCCTGCCCAGCCGGATGACTCTCTCGTCAGACATCAGACCGGCAAAGATCTCAACGAGGGCTCTGTCCTGGGCTGCTGCGAGAAGCTGGCAGGCGACAACAGAAGGATCTATTTCCTGACTGACTGGAGTTACGGGATCGTATTGCAATTGAATGGCGTGTATAGCCGGGCGGGTATGTTGTTTTTGAAGATCCTGCTTATCAATCATTCGGGAATCGATTATGGTATCGACAGCCTTCGGTTTGTCATCCGCGACGACCATTATGAAACAGGAGAAGGCCGGCTAATCCCCATCTACATCTACGGCAACGCAAAGACGGTCAAAGCACAAAGCAGGGAGTTATATGTATTCGCCTTGCCAAAATTTGCTTTGCCCGACAAAAAGCACCTGGACTTCGAACTGCTCGAGAAAAAGGGGGGCAGGAATCTTCGGTTGAAAATGGGCAAACGGACGCTCATCCATGCCCGGTTCATTTAAGGATTTCCCCGGTCTGCATCAGACCCTTATTACCATACCATTTTTTTAACAATTAAACCTTTTGTCATGAACACAGAAAATCTGGCTTTTTTAGCCGACAATTTAAAATACCTGGGCTTTGAAAGCAAGCTCCTGCTTGCTGAACAGCTGGCACAACAGGTGGAACAGGGCGTCAAGGAATTTCAGATGNNTAAGCTGGAAGCGACCCTCTACTTTAGAAAATCCGATCAGTCCGACATGTATTTCTTCAATAAATACGAGGTAAGACTGAAGAATCCTGATGATCCCGACAGGGATCGTTCCCAAACGTTCTATATCAGCAGGGGAACCGGCATCACGCTTAAAGAAGCCTTCAACCTGTTACAGGGCAGGTCCGTCAACAAAGAACTTACCAACCTGGAAGGACAGAAATACATTGCCTGGATCCAGCTGAATTTTGAAGAAAAGGATAAGCACAACAATTACAAATTGCGGCATTATACCCAGCAATATGGCTATGACCTGGAGAAAACGCTGGAAAAATACCCGATCAAAGAGCTCCAGCCGGAAGGGAACCGGGCCCTGCTCATCCGATCCCTGCAAAGAGGTAACCTTCAATCGGTAACATTCGAAAGGAATGGAAGGGCCGAAAAAATGTTCATCGAGGCGAATCCAAGATATAAAACGCTCAACCTTTACAACAATAGCCTGAAAAGGACCCGGCGGGAAGCGTTGAAACCAGATCCATCGAACGGTCATCCCGACGCCCAGGTGCAGCAGGAGTCCGATACTGCGGACGAAATGGAAATTCCGAAAGGAAAAAAAGAAGAGGAAATGAACGGCTCCAGGATCCGGCAGCGAACAAGAAGGGTTTGATGGAAAGCGGATCGGGGAATCAGTGAAGGGGAAGAAGAAGGGGACCGACCCGAATATACAGGGCCGGTCCTTCTTCAAAATATCGGGACAGATCTGAAGTTAGGAAAGGATCGTGAGGAGTCCTTTGATGACGGCTCCCAGTTTCACGGCTTCAAATATTCTCGATTCGGTGCTTCCGTGCTGCAATACGGATTTTTCATGCGAGCTTACGCACATTTCACATCCATTGATAGAGGATACGACCAGGCTGACCAATTCGAAAAACTCTTTTCCGAGAACCGGGTTTGCCATGATGCTCATTTTGATGCCGGCAGGCTGGTTTGAATAAAAATCCTTCTGCATAAAATGGCGGAAGCGATAGAATACATTATTCGTGTTCATCAGGGAGGTGCAGGCGACGATCTCCGCGATCTCGGCTTCGGTAGCGCCGGCCTGTTTTACCAGCCCGGTCAGGGAATTCCTGAGCAATTCCGATTTTTCATTCACGGTCACGGCCAGTGCCAGCAACAAAGCTTCCTTGCGGGAAAGGTATTGCGTGTTATTCAACACATTGCCAACATTGATCTTTAGATCCTTTATATAGCGGGCATCCACTTCCAGCAAAGCCTGGGCATTGGCGGAAGGAATATACCCGGGTATATCCAGTTCGCGAAGTAAATTTTGAAAGGTCTCGTTCTGTAAAGCCGGTCGAAGGCTTGCTATTTCACTCATACGATAAAAAATTTAAAAGCTACTAGTTCAGGCTCAGTTGCGTCGTCAGCGTTTCTTCTCCCTTGCTCCAGTTACAGGGGCACAGCTCATCGGTCTGCAATGCATCCAGTACCCGGATGACTTCCTGTACGCTACGGCCTACATTCAGGTCATATACGCTTACCCAACGGACGATTCCCTGTGGATCGATGATAAAAGTGGCGCGATAGGCGATCTTTTCTTCCGTATCCAGAATGCCAAGCTCTTCGGCCAGGGATTTGGAAGTATCGGCCAGCATCGGGAATTTCAGGTCACGCAAATCAACATGATCTCTTCTCCAGGCAGCATGCACGAATTCCGAATCCGTAGAGGCGCCTATCAGGACCGTGTCGCGATCACTAAAATCGCTATGTTTCTTGTTGAACTCGGCGATCTCAGTTGGACAAACAAATGTAAAATCCTTGGGCCACCAGAACATAACCGTCCATTTGCCTTCCGCACTGCCATACTCCTGTGTAAGTTCAACGAACTCTTTACCTTTCTCGATAGATACTACCGCTTTCTTCCTGAATGCGGGAAATTTTGCTCCGATCGATAAAATCCTGTTGGTCATATATAATTTGTTTAATAGATAACAATGTTAAAAACACACTCTTCGGTTACAGGAAAAAGAATCTCCTGTAACAAGAATGAAACCTCAATGAATAAAAATCATGGATAACAAGTCAATCGGCAGTCATCTTCCAGGTGGGCAATCGTCATTCGATGATTGTGCAAATATACCCCATCGGCTGATAGAAAATGATCTCATTTCTCTATAAACTCATAGATAAAATCTATATCTAATCAGGTGGCCCTTCGCCTGATCGAACGATCGCTCTCCTGATCAAGAGATCGTTCGCCAGATAAGTGAACGAATAAAATAAGCCCCGAATAAAATAACCCTGAATAAAAGACAAATAATTAGTCTATAAATTTCGTAGACTAATTATTTATCATTAATATTGCATCATGATACGCAAGAAGAATTTGAGGTTCCTCCCCATTCATCACCACCGATGTTGCACCCCGGGCGCCGGAGATGTTCACTGCTCTCACCAGACCCGAGTCGGTCGTGGGCTCCCCTGTTAAAAGAAAGTAAAACATTTCCTGAAAAGGTCATGTGGCCGAGAGGTTAGGCACGGGTCTGCAAAACCTTTTACGACAGTTCGAATCTGTCCATGACCTCGGAGACCTACTCAAAGATCGTTTATATGGCAAGCAATCAGGGATGCGTGTAGAAACCTCCTTTAGCAGTTGTTTTTGGTTGAAAGCCTGCAGTTTCCACTGCGGGCTTTCCTTTGCAAAAAAAAATATCCCTGGCTAAGCTAACCAAATAAAATTCATTAACTTGTGGCCCTATTGAAAAAGACGGCTGCCATATTACTGGTGACTCTTTTAGTGTTCAACTGGTTAGGCTACAGGTTTCTCTCCTCCTATTTTGAAGAGAGGGCTAATGAGCGGTTGAATGTACAGCTGGACCGAAATGATTATGACCCGTCACAATTACGGTCTGTTAAAATTCCTCTATCTTATCTCGCCTACTACAACAATTCGGAACGGTTCGAACGATCATATGGAGAAATAAAAATTAACGGCGTTCTATACAGATTCGTAGAAAAAAGGGTATATAAAGATTCGCTTGAGTTTTTGTGCCTTCCCAATAACGAACTGATGAATCTGCAATCGGCCAGCAATGAGTTCTATAAATTGGTAAATGGTTTGCAGCATACGGGCATGGGCGGAAGATCAGGATCTTACCCGAAAAATATAAAGAATTCCCAGTCGATATACGACTTGAATAGTGAGGCTTTCCATTGGGACCCCTTTCCCCCGCCGCCTGGGGAGCATTACGCTACCGCCGAAACCATACTCCTGGCTGGAGGCTATGTGTATACGGCAGAACAACCGCCCGAAGCCTGCCGATGGGATCCTGCTCCAAAAAAAAACCGGGGTTTTCCGCTTGCCAAAAGCGTCAGCCTTTTACAATATTCAACTCCCCCTTGTAGTCTTTAATAAATAATATGCAAAAACTTCTATTTGTCGCGTTTGCCGCGATCTGCCTTTCAGCATGCAATACCAAACACGACTATGATAAGATCTTTAAAGATCCCAACCTCTACTGTGACGCCGTTCATCAACTGAATACCGTTGTCATGGGGAATAATTTCGGCCCGATCATCGCATCCAGGAATTACTTATATGCTGCCATTGCGGGGTATGAAGTAATAGCCGCCGGATATCCCCATAAATACAATTCCCTGGCAGGACAACTCAGGGGATTGAAAGCCATTCCCAAGCCTGCCCCCGGAGATAGCATCAACTTCGAATTGGGGGCCTTGCTGGCCTATTGCAAACTAGGGGAGGCCGTGACGTTCCCGGAGGGCAGCATGAAGGACTATGTCGACAGCCTGAAGAAACTCGCGAAGGATCACGATATGCCTTTGGACATGTACAATAATACCGTTTCGTATGCCGATACCGTTGCTTTAGCCATCACGAAGTGGAGCAAGCATGATAACTATGCAGAGACCAGGGGCGCTCCGGAATATACGGTCAAGGATTCTATCGGGCGCTGGGTCCCTACCCCGCCGGCCTATTCCCCGGCCATGGAACCGCATTGGAACCAGATCAGGTATATCGTGGTGGACAGCGTGAATGAATTTATGCCGCTGCCACCCTATCCTTTCAATGTCACAGATAAGAACAGCAGTTATTACCAGGAGGTAAAAAAAATAGAAAATACCGTCGACAGCCTTACGCCGGAAAAGGCTTTCATAGCAGATTTCTGGGATGACAACCCGTTCAAATTAAATGTCTCCGGACACCTGATGTTCGGCACCAAGAAATTCTCTCCTGCGGGGCACTGGATGGGGATCGTCGGCATAGCAGCCATGAAATCGGGGGCCGATTTCCCGAAAACGGTCGCTGCCTATGCGAAAACAGCTATTGCCTTGTTCGACGCATTCATTCAATGCTGGAATGTGAAATACATTTATAATACCATGCGACCGGAAACGGTGATAGACAAATACTTCGATCCTAACTGGAGACCGCATTTGCAAACCCCTCCTTTTCCTGAATATACCTGCGGGCACTGTACGATTTCAGCAGCGGCTTCGGAGGCGCTGAGTAGCGAATTCGGGGACAAATTCGCTTATACCGATACGACGGAACTGGAGTTCGGGATCAAACAACGATCCTATCCTTCTTTCCGGGATGCGGCATTGGAGACGATGTACTCCCGTTCCTATGGCGGGATCCACTATTATTATTGCTGCATACGCAGCACCGCCATGGGGACAAAAATCGGGCAGTTGGTGGCCGATTGGGTGAAAATGGAAAAGCAGTAAGGGAAAAGCAGTAAGGGAAAAGCAATCAGGGTGGGTAAGAAACAACCCGGCATAGGTCCATTTGGGTCTATGCCGGGTTGTCCTCTTTGCGAATGATCCATGTGATTGAAGCGCCCAGGACGGCCATCATGCCAAAAGCCCATCGAAGTCCCGCCAGTTCGGCGACCGACCCGACCAGGGGCGGCACGATCAGAAATCCCAGGTAGCCGACTGTCGAGACAGATGCGATAGCCGATCCGCTGCTGAGGGCCTTTGATTTCCCTGCCATGCTGAATACCAGCGGGATTACACAGGAGACTCCAAATCCGACCAGCATGAATCCCAGCCCGGCGACCAGCGGAAACGGCAGGAGCACGGCCAGCAAAAGCCCTGTGCAGATCAACAGCCCGCTGTAGGTCAACATCTTCTGAATGCCCACACGCGCCGTCAACCGATCGCCAGTGAACCTTCCTAAAGTCATGGCTACCATGTATACCACAAACCCGATCGTGGCAGCCTGCCGGGATACATGCAGCCCTTTCTGAAAATAGATACCGCTCCAGTCATACATCGTCCCTTCACAGGCCATGGAAGCAAAAGAGATCATCCCAAATTTCAGCAGGGGGCCCTGTGGGAAGATGAACCATGCCTTTTTTTCCTGGCCGGTCGGCTCCTGGTGAAGGGTGAGCGGTAAAAAATAGATGGCCACCCCAGTCAGTA
>PLXD01000128.1 GCA_003151295.1 Chitinophagaceae bacterium
TCATCAAGGCAAAAGGCAAATGTACCACCGACCATATCTCCATGGCAGGCCCCTGGCTGAAATTCCGCGGCCATCTGGATAATATCTCCAATAATATGCTGATCGGTGCCGTGAACTATTTCAATGAGAAGACCGATTCGGTGAAGAACGAGCTTACAGGAGAATACGGACCTGTACCCGCCACCGCAAGGGCCTACAAAGCAGCCGGCATCGGCACTGTCGTCATCGGCGACGAGAACTACGGGGAAGGTTCCTCCCGCGAACATGCGGCCATGGAGCCCCGCCATCTTGGCGTTCGTGCGATCATCGTGAGAAGCTTCGCGCGTATCCACGAGACCAACCTAAAAAAACAAGGTATGCTGGCCCTGACCTTCGCCAACAAGGAAGACTATGATAAAGTGCAGGAAGATGACAGCATCGATATCACAAGCCTGACCGGTTTCGCGCCGGGTAAATCGCTAACCATGGTGCTGAACCATAAGGACGGCAGCAAGGAGAATGTCACGCTCAACCACACCTACAACGAACCGCAGATCGACTGGTTCAAGGCAGGCGGCGCCCTGAATGTCATCAGGACCGAGTTCGCAAACGCAAAATAGGTTGTCAGGATGATCATCTATTAGCCTGTTACACAAACTTAAAAGCATCTCCTGAAGGAATATGCGTGACCTTCACACCCGGCACCTTAGGCTCAAGCCAGGACACCAGCCAGTCCATCCCCGGCTCTTCGCTCACGGAATGTCCCAGATCGATGAGGGCTGTCTTTCCGCCCTGGTAACGAAAGTCCCTGACATATTCAGGGGTCTCCCATTCATTGAGTTCCCCGCAGATCAGCAGGTCCGGGCCTTCCTCCCGTATACCCTGTATCTGGGGTCTTCCCCCGGCAGCTCCGGGCATCAATAAAATACGCCTACATACCTGTGAAAGATCCCCGATGACCTTTACCTTTTCGACGCCCAGCCCTTGTTTGGCGGATTTAATAATATCTCCTAAAGTAGCAGGCGGAATATTCACCACATTGGGTTTAGCAGGATCATAATATTTCTCCCATCCCAATGATACCAGCACACCCATCAGGATGCCATCCGGGCGGTACGAATGCCAGGAATCATGGAACCGCCAAACCACGATCTTGTTTTTATCCAACAGGTCCTTCTTAAACCGATATACCTTATCATCCGTCAACCAGTCGGTCTCATCCAGGTGATTGTAAAAGGTGGGCTCATGCGCTATGATAAAATTAGCGCCGAGCCGGATAGTCTCCGCAATAACAGCATCGGTTGCAAACATGGTGGTGACAATACCTTTCACAGGCTGTTCCGGGTCGCCCGACTTGATCGTATCCACCGTCTGCTTAAAAGGTGCACCGGGTATTTCCGCCAGGATCAGGTCGATCACCTGCTGGATGCTTAAACCATCCAACCCCATAGGCACCACCTTGGACGACCCGGCAACAGGACCTTCAACCGGACCGGTAGCCAGACCGCCCTTCCCAAAGGGAGACCGGCCGGCAAATCCCTGCAAAGGCAATAATGCGGAAGCCCCCAGCGCTGCCAGGACTCCGGTTACAAAATCCCTTCTTCCCCATTTATGAACGGGAGAAATTGGTTCGGATGCTAATATTGACATATTGTATTTTTAATCCTTTAAAAATAAAGTATAAATTTTACTTAAAACTGCTCTAAATGATACGCCCCCGCTTGTAATCCATGAACGGAATGAATAGATTGCGAACCTGAAGCTACACAAAACCATACGGCTCCTGCTTACATTCTACGGCAATTTCTTCCTGCTGAATTTTTTACTCACCCTGGCCTTCGTTACCCTTTTCTGGGATTACGGTTTCAGTATCCTTAGGGTCTTATGCTGGTTTAAAATCGCTACCCTTGCGCTCGTCTTTTATTTCATAGGAGTTTATAAGAAAAAGGAGTTCTATTATTATCTGAACCTCGGGATTTCGAAGCCCTTCTTATGGATCTCCACCCTGGGTTTCGATCTGGGGTTATTCGTTTTTCTCCTTTTCCAGGTTAATAAATTCAGAGGAGCCTAAACAAATTCAGATGAGCAAAATGTATCTTCCGTCGAGTAGACAGCATCCGGAGCCGGGTAAACAGCATCCGGACAAACCGATCTTTGACCCCCACAAACTGGAAGCTGACNNGACGGCATTCAACTGGAATTCGGATTGCGAAGCATACTCTCCGATATCTACCTGCTTTGCGAGACCGGAAAGATCACAGGACTACTTGGCAGGAACGGACAAGGGAAGACCTGCCTGATGAATATTATTTATGGAAGTCTGCAGGCCGACAGCAAGTCCATCCGCTTCGATAACCAATCTTTCCCACAGGCATTCAAACGGCCCGAACTCCTTATGTACCTGCCACAATTCAATTTCATTCCCGGGTCCCTGAACCTGAAAAGATTGTTTCTCGACTTTAATCTATCCTTCGGGGATTTCGAGAAATGGTTCCCCGAATTCAACAGGAAATACCGCTCTCCCCTGAAAGATCTGTCCGGCGGACAAAGACGGCTAACCGAAGTCTACCTGATCGCGCGGTCGTCCTCCCGGTTCGCCATGCTGGACGAACCTTTCTCCCACCTCATGCCCATTCATATCGAGATCATGACAGAGATCCTTGCGGAAGAAAAGCAACACAAAGGAATCCTGGTCACCGACCACCTCTATCAACCCATCGTCAATTGCGCCGACAGGCTTTATGTTCTTGCAAATGGCAAGACCCACCAGGTAAAGAAGATGGAGGATCTTGATAGCCTGGGATATATCAGGTTATAAAGTCGACTACCTCTGCAAGTCGACAGCTTCCACAAGAATTTAAAGTTACGTTTACCGGCAGGGAATACGGAATTTCAAGTTTATGTATATCTTCAACCCACGCAATTGGCAGCCCCATCCTTTTATAACGCCCAAAAGATCATGCATCTATGAGTAAAATTAAAATAACGTTTGCCTGCCTGGTTCTTGCCGTTATCTGCATGTCAATATATGCCATTAAGGATCTGTCAATTTTTAGCAACCGAAAGGTCGGGCCCCAGCCCGATGGCAGTATCCTGGTTCCGTCCAATCAACTTTTACGACCGGCGGGATTCCAGGTCAATATACCGGGAAGGCCGGTCGATATGGTTTTAACCAATGATGAAAAATTACTTATTATTAAGAACAATGACGGGCTGGATCTTTTAAGGATCAGCGATAGAAAGATCATTCAATCCCTGCCTTACAAAAATGGAGCCTTGNNCCAATTCCGGAGATCGTATTTATATTGTACAAATGGACGCTGACAGCATGCATTGGCAGGCGCCGATATTGCTACCCAAACCATCCATTGGCGGAGATCCGGCGCCGGGCGGCCTCGCGCTGAACGATGCCGGCGATAAGATCTATGTTACCCTTAGCAGGAGCAATTCTTTAGCTATGATTCACTTAAAGGACACTGCTAAAATTGTTCAAATACCCGTTGGCATCTCACCTTATGATATAGTCATTACTCATTCGAATAAAGCCTATGTCAGCAACTGGGGCGGTCGTCAGCCCCGCGAAGGAGAATCTACCTATAATACATCCGGTTCACGGGTGTTGGTTGATCCTAAAACAGGTGTTGCCAATAACGGCAGTGTATCCGTGATAGACCTGGACAGGAATACATCGCTGAAATCAATAGAAGTAGGATTGCATCCGTCCGGAATGGCGTTAAGCCCCGGACAGGACAAACTATACGTGGCGTGCGCCAATAGTGATATTATCACCGTAATCGATACAAGAACCGATGAGGTGACTGAAAAAATATCAGTGCACCTGAATAAGGATATTCCTTTTGGAAGCGCTCCCAACGCGCTGACCGTATCGCCGGATGGAAAATATCTTTATGTCGCCAATGGCACTGAAAATGCCATTTGTGTGATACAAACCGGCAGCCCGGGAAAGATTCTTGGGTATATGCCTACAGGCTGGTATCCGGGTTCGGTGCTGCTGAATAAATCCGGTAAGACCCTCTTTGTAGCCAATGTAAAAGGGATCGGCTCCAGAAACCAACCGGCGGCCAGGGCGGGGCACAATTCCCATGACAACCTGGGTACCCTCTCCATCATTCAGGTACCAGCTAAAAACGAACTTGCGGTCATGACGAATATAGTTCATGAGAATAATTCCTATGTCCAGATGTTAAAAAATCTTCACCCGGCAACCGGTAAAAAGGAAAAGATGCCGATACCGCTATTACCGGGCCAGACCTCATTTTTCAAACATGTAGTATATATTATAAAAGAAAACCGCACTTATGACCAGGTATTCGGGGATATCCCCCAGGGCAACGGAGACACCAGTTTAGTGCAATTCGGACAGGAGGTTACACCGAACCAACATCGCCTGGCGGAATCATTTGTCCTGATGGATAATTTTAATTGCAGCGGAATTTTAAGCGCTGACGGACACCAGTGGACCGATGAAGCCTATGTGACCGATTACCTGGAAAAATCTTTTGGCGATTTCCCCCGCAGTTATCCATACGACGGGGATGACGCTTTGGCTTATTCGCCTACGGGATTTATCTGGGATAAAGTACTAAGGCAAGGGTTGACATTCCGCGATTATGGCGAGTTCGTGAATACCAGTGTCGATCCCAAAACAGCCGGTTTTATGGATATCTATACCGATCTTCAAAACGGCGCGGATAAAATTAAGATCCTCGCAAAAGCAAATATCGACCAGCTTACTCCTTATATCTGTCCCGGATTTCCGGGTTTTACCAACAGGATTCCGGATGTATACCGTGCGGCGGAATTTAAGAAGGAATTGAAGGGATTTGAAAAAGACGGTGATTTCCCAAACTTCATAATCATGGAATTGCCGAACAATCATACTTCAGGAACATCTCCGGGTATGCCTACTCCGAGAGCAGCCGTGGCAGACAATGATCTCGCGCTCGGGCAAATCGTAGAAGCGATCTCAAACAGTAAATTCTGGAAAGAGACCTGCATTTTTGTTACGGAAGACGATCCCCAAGCAGGTCTCGATCATGTAGACGGCCATCGGACAGTAGGCCTGGTCATAAGCCCTTATACTAAACGCGGGAAGGTCATATCCACGTATTATTCGCAAATAAATATGGTCAGGACCATGGAAAATATCCTGGGTACTTCCCCAATGAACCAACTGGATCTGACCGCCGATCCAATGCTGGATTGTTTTACCAATGAGCCTGATTTCACTCCTTATAAAGCCATCAGGAACAATATTCCGCTGGATCAGCTGAACCTAAGCCTTAACAAGTTGAAAGGCAAACAATTATTCTGGGCAAAGAAATCCCTGGAACAGGATCTAGATGATGAAGACCGTATCGATGAAAATGTCTTTAACAGGATCATCTGGCATTCCGTGAAAGGTTATGACAGGCCCTATCCTGTTATAAAGAACGGAAATACTATTATTTCCGATTAACAACCTCTTCATTTCACCGACTGGTTGCAACCCTGCCTTCGATATCGACCCCCTTTTCAAATGGCTTCAGAAAAGTATCCAACAGCATCGTCACTTCCCGCCTGGTCAATACCCTGTCCCGGTAATAACGTCTGCCTCCGCTCATGCCCGCTTTTTGAAGGACTTCTGCCATCCGCCCCAAACGCACAGGCATCCCGATCGCACCGAATATTTTCTCCAGTCCGCCCAGCGTGATTATTTGCTGGCTATATTCCTTCCTGGTAAACTTCTCCAAACCCGGATAATAGCTCCTCAGCCCCTCCAGCAACTCGGCAAAGGCTGCCGGTTTTTCCGGGTAGAACCAGGTCTCGTTGGCCCAGTTACGAGCCACTCCCACTCCTTGTAAGATCCCCGTTGCACCGATCTTCTGTATAGCCATGAATTGCGGATCGCCGGCGCTTACGTCGAGATAAGGCATCAGGTATCCACCGGCTTTCAGCAATTCCATCTGAACGGTCCTCACATCGAGTCCCGAAGGTCCCCTATGCTGCCTGATGCATAAGGCCGCCATGACACCTGCTGCCTGACCCAACTGGAGAACGACAGGCTGCAGTCTTGTAGCGCCGTTCACGAGGTTGGTCACACTGATACTTTTTTCCGCAACGATCAGATCCTCCACGCCAGCAGGGATCAGGCATCCCATAGGAATATTATAGGATGGCACCTTGATTTTTACAAATTCTATCTTCGGGGCCGCGGGATTTTTCCCATGATGGTGATCGATAGGATAATCTCCTACCGCTATCCCCGTCCTATAAAGCGCCAAAGTTTGTGAAAAAGGTTTTTGTATATAGGGAAGGGATAGCTCCGTGAGCCCCTTGCATCTCCTCGCCTCTCTGTAATAAGCAATCATCGGCAATTTATCCGCAGTGGGATATTCATCGTCCGCCAGGCCTAGTCGCTTAAACCCCAGCACCGTTTGGATATAATAAACGAACCCAAGGGTATGAAGCCGTGCCTCATTCAATAGCGCCGTCCTTTCCCCGGGTGTCTTCTCAATAAGATCGATGTAGAGGTCATTGCCGCAAAACGGCCAGTTAATCATGAATTTATGATTGGGAAGATGGCCGTATTCCATCATTTGTGCACAGTCGCGGACCGGCTTCTTATCGGAGGCAGGATCGGCAAACTGGCAACAGCAACTGAACTCCGACGAATCATAGCCTGCAGGCCTGGGAATTGTCTTATCGGCACCCACTCCATAGTCTTTCAGTGTTGCCACATAGGTAAGGTCCTGGATGATCCCATTGGCCTTCTCCGGAGCCTGTTCCTCACCCGTTACATACCTGCTATCCATTCCGATGCGATAGCCCGCTCCCGCCTTTGCCATCACATCTCCTAATTCCGTAGCATCGATCAGGATGGCAGCTACAACAGTATCGGTATGCCCCGTTCTTTCAACGGTCACCCTCCAGCGCTTATCCTCATGCAGGATGCTTTTCCAGTCGCATCGATACCATATCTGCAGGTTGGATTCAGCTGCCGCCATTTGCTTTAATATAGCGTTGCCGACTGATGGCTCGAACAGGGTATTGCTTACCCAACCCGTTCCCACAGCTCCCGCCCCACCATAATGATCATAGAGACGCTGACGAAACTCTCCCCATAGGCCGGCAGGAAGCTGATGATCCCCGTCGATGGCCGATACGCCCGCGGAAGTCAGCATCCCGCCCAGCCATTCGGTCTCTTCCACCACCAGGACCTCCACCCCCATCCTCGCCGCCTGTATACCAGCCATAGTTCCACTGGCTCCTCCACCGATCACCAGCACAGCAGTATGGATCGTATGCCCCGGCCCCAACCCCGGCCCTTGCTGCCCCACCGCAACAAATCCCCGTGATAATATCGCTAATAAAAAACATACCCGGACATGCATGGCTTATCCTGATTACTTCAGGCTAAGTTAACTAAACAGGGGCTAAGATTAAACAGGGGTTAAGTTATTGCCGGAATAAAGACCGCTAATGCTGGTAAACGTAGGGAATATTCTTAAACACGCCATTGCTGATATTCAGCGTATCGATATTCAGGCTGATGGAGTCGATCGTTATTATCCGGGCCGTAAAGTTGAAAACACCAGAGATCAATTTATGGACCCCGTCGCTGGACATGATCGTGGCCATTCCGCTCACCGCGGCGCCTTGCTGCCTCCATAAGGAATCACGTCCCACCAGAGCTCTTTCCGAAAGATAAACGAATGCAGCATCCGTCTTCCAGCTATTCACCGTGTATTGCCCCGTGAGAAGGGTGCTGTCATTCGAAGTATAAAAAGAAGTATCTTTTATACTAATAGAGATCACCCTGTCGGAAGTATATCCATTGATCGTGATTATTTTGGCAGTACCGGGGAACTCATGCCCCATGACCGCCGTAACAGAATCCGTCTGCCAATTGACGCCGGCAATCGTGGCGGAAAACAGCGCTGAGCTATCTGCCGCCATATTCGTATTGCTCCTCACACCCTCTTTACGACAGGAGAAGATTAGACCTGCCATCAGGGCGAACCCCAGGGACATGAATAGAAATTTGCCCGTTTGCATGATTGTCGTTTTATTGGTTATTGTTTGTAATAGATTATTGGCTGTATAGGTTACTGTCTTTATATAGTACGTGAAGGCTATTGTTGGAGTTGTCCGGCAATTTTTTTTTTACCGGTAAAAATGGCTCTTTGATCGGTTCTCCAAAGTTTTGCAAAAAAATAGCCTTTACAAAATCGCTGGTTTTTATCTTTTGTATCTACATTAGTCCTTTCCCTGTCTTAATTTTGAACCACATTATGAACCTTGATATGAACACCGATAGGATCCCTGATACGAACCGCAATAGGAACTGCAGTATGAGCCGCAACTGGAGCCATTATCTTTCAACAGGCGCTTTCGCCCTGATCGCCTTTTTCATCCTGATACCAGGCAACAGCCACGGCCAAGCCCCTTCGGACAAAGGACCGCAACAGCCGGCCGTAATAGGCTACTATGCGGGCAGGATCACGGAGATTGACAGTTTCGCCGTAGAAAAACTGACCCATGTCATTTTCAGCTTCTGCCATTTAAAAGGCAATCGCATGAATGTTGACAGGGCAACGGATACTGCGCTCATCCAACGCCTGGTATCTTTGAAAAGCAGGAACCCCCATCTGAAGGTCATGTTATCCCTGGGAGGCTGGGGCGGATGCAAGAGTTGCCCCGATGTTTTCGCTACCCGAAAGGGACGCAGGCAATTCGCCGGTTCCGTAAAAGAGCTGACGGAATATTTCCGTACCGATGGTATCGACCTGGACTGGGAATACCCTGCCCTCGTCAATGTCCCGGGTTACCCTTTCTATCCCTCTGATAAAGTCCACTTCACCTCCCTCATAAAAAAACTGCGTAAAAAACTTGGCAAAATCCAGGAGATCAGCTTTGCGGCTGGCGGTTACACTGATTTCTTCAAAACATCCATCGAATGGGATAAAGTCATGCCCCTTGTTAACCGTGTTAACCTCATGACCTATGACCTGATAGGCGGATATTCTACCATCACCGGCCATCACACTCCCCTATACAGCACTCCTTCGCAGGTGGAATCCACGGACCACGCCGTGAATTATCTCGATTCGATCGGGGTTCCCCGCAATAAAATGGCCATTGGAACAGCTTTCTATGCCCGCATATTCGAACATGCCGACAGCATTAACAACGGATTATACCGACCGACAAAATTCAAAAGGGGAGTTTCTTACCGGAACTTTGCCACCACATTATCCCCTGACAGCGGCTTTGTCCGTTACTGGGATCCGGTAGCCCAGGCGCCTTATATGTACAACGCGGCCCAAAAACTCTTTGTCACCTATGACGATTCCGTATCGATACGTCTCAAAACACGGTATACCCTTGACAGGCAATTGAACGGGATCATGTTCTGGCAACTGGGGGAAGACAAATTCCACGATGGATTATTGGATGTGATTGATGAGACGTTGAAAGAAGCCAAAAAATAGTC
>PLXD01000391.1 GCA_003151295.1 Chitinophagaceae bacterium
AACCGGTTGACCTACCTGGACTATTATACCCAGATGGTGGACGAAAGAAAAGGGATGAAATCCGAATATTCCGCCGATGGCGTACACCCCAATAAATCGGGATACCTGGTGATGGAAAGGATCGCAGAACCGGTCATTCGAAAAAAAGTAAAAGTGAAACATTAAAATAGGATGGTGGCTAAAAGCGGGCAGCCGCTGTTCGGAAACGTACGGTTTCTCGCCCTTGGCTGGGGTAAATTGTTTATTTTCAGTTAGTTGAAAAATGGCAGCGTCTTTGTTTGTTCTTTCTGATCAAATCTCCATGGATGCTCAAAAATTATTTCAAGATCGCGTGGCGCAATTTGTCGAAGAACGGCCTGCGTTCCGGGTAGAACTATGGCTGCCGAAGGGAGTTTAAGATCGGGATAAACCAGCCGTCTTTAAATGCTAATACATAGATTAATATAACAATGTGTTTATTTTTTGCGTTACTTGTTTAAACCTTAAAAGCTTCTTATGCTTATCATAGCCATTCTCCTGCCATGCCTTTCCTTCTTCCTGAGAGGAAGGATCCTCCATTTCGTTCTCTGCCTGATCCTGCAACTAACCATTATCGGTTGGCTTCCGGCGGCTATCTGGGCGGTCGTGGATCTTCAAAACAGCAGGGCGGAAAGGCGGACGAACCGGTTGATCAGAAATTTGAAGAACCGGTGAGTTGCCGGATTTGTGATTTCGGGAGAAAAAGCATGAAGGCCGCACTATCGGTCCTTGCCTTATTCATTTTCGCATTTTCATCCGGCCAGGATCCGGATAAGTATGCAATTGTCCGGCAGGATATGACCCGATACCATATCTGTTTTAGCGATACCATTCGATATTTTGCCATCGTAGGGATCAGGCATAAACACGGGTGGTATGCGGTCGTACAGATCGCGCTTATCGCCGTGATGAATACGATTGAATTTTGTAAGGCGCGGGATCTGTTGCTTTATGGAAAATTCAATGCAGGGCTGGCATTGGCTCTTATCATCATCGTTTTCTATAACGAATTCATTCTCCGGAAAACACCCGCAAAACAGGGCGTGGCGCCCGACCACTGCATAAAGGGTATTTTATTGATTGCCGGGGATGGGGACGCCAGCGCTTTTCCCAATGTGATAAACAGGATCCTGCAGAAGGGGTTTACGAAGAATTGTGGTATGGCAGCTAAAGGGATACGCTGATCCCGTATTTATTGATTCAGTCGTACTTCCTGGTGTCTAATCTGATGTCCAATACGTTTTAGGGGATGCAAGGGATGCAGGTGGATTGAATGCTGTATATAAGGGTTACCTTTGCCGCCATGGAAAAGGATCCGGAAAAGGCGGCACACAGCAAGGATTCGGCAGCGTATGACGCGGATAAGACAGCGACCGTCATTGTACAGACGAAGAAGTGGATCGTCGAGGTGGTGGTGGGTTGCAATTTCTGTCCTTTTGCTGCCCGGGAGATCAAGGGCAACAGCATTCATTACCAGGTAGAGACTGCTACGGAATTGGCGGCCTGCCTGCAATCCTTCCTGCAGGAATGCGTGCGACTGGACCAGGACGAGACCCTTGCAACCACGCTACTGATCTTCCCCGGGGGCTTTCAGCGGTTCGACGAATACCTGGAACTGGTCGCCCTGGCGGAAAAGCTGCTGAAGAAGAGCGGCTATGAGGGAGTGTACCAGGTAGCCAGTTTTCATCCCCGGTATCGGTTCGCCAAAACGGTGGCTGACGATCCTGCCAATTATACGAATCGGTCGATCTATCCCATGCTGCACCTGTTGCGGGAAGAGCAGGTCGAAAAAGCCCTAGCGCGTTATCCCCACCCGGAGAAGATCCCCGACGATAATATCGATTTTGCGAGGGCGAAGGGAGAGGCGTATATGAGAATGCTCCGGGAGAGTTGTATATAAAAAAATTATTTTTTCAGGATCTTGTAATTCTTATAAATGAAGAACTGCCTGCCGGTCAATCGTTCCAGCAGCCGCATGATCTTTTCTTTGGGGCTCATATCGTTCCGGGAAGGATCGTAATCGAATTGCCAGTCCTGGGCGGCAATGAATTCCTTCATGGCAGCGGGATGGGAGCCCCGGAACACTTTCAGGTAGTCATAGTCCCTATAATTGAATCCTTCATTTTCTTTCAGGTATTGCTGGACGACCTCGTCCGGCCCATAGCGGGATACGAAGGCCGCTCTTTTCTTCAGCTGCATGACAGGGTTCTTGACATGGCTGTAATGAAATATTCTGGCTTCCAGGGGAATCACCCGGAGCTTGCGTCCTTTCTCCTCCCATTGCCGTTCGGGGTGCTGAAATATCCGGAATCCTTGTGAATCGCGGTAAGATCGGACATGCGGGTCGTTGCGCGTGATGCGGATCTCGTGCTGATGGAAGCGGCGGGAAGGGCCATAATGCGTATAATCCCCGAAAAAATTCAGGAACCGGAACAGAAAGCCTTCGACTTCCTCATCGTCACGATATTTTTCCAGGGCTTCCTTCACCAGGGGAAGATCCTCCTCATGCAATACCTCATCCGCCTGTATATGAAAAGCCCAATCGCCGCTGACATGATCCAGGCCGGTATTCGCCTGCAAGGCAAAGATGCGTCCGGCCGTACGTATCTGTTCATCCCATACCGTATCCACTATTTTGATACGGCAGTCCCCGATGGCCTCTAACGCCTTCCGGGTGCCATCATGGGAATCGCCCACCACCGCGACGAATTCATCGCAGAGAGGCAGGACCGATCGTATCGATTCCACGAAAGGATAGCCGTAAGTGATCCCGTTACGAACATACGAATGAGCCGTAATTTTCATGGCCCAATTTACGGCGCTCTTCATTCGATGGCGGCCTCCATCGGGGATGTTCACTAAACATTAACAAGAACGGATTGGAGCATGTTAAGGGAATTGTTAAGGCGATTGTTCAAGGAAGAGGGCGTTTGGTTCGCTGCCTCTGAATAATATCGTTTTTTCATTGATATATAAAAATATATCCTGGCTGCTGGCACCCCGGCAATATTTATAGGAGGGTCGGTAACGCGTCATGAATAGTTGTAAGGAATCTCCCGTCAGCCGGGTGAATTGGGCAACGCGGGCGGGTGAAAATTTGGAATCGATATAATAATCTTCTTCTTCCTGCCGCAGCCTCTTTTTCAATTTTCTTTTTTGTTTTTCGGTTGACGAAAAATAACCGAAGGGGCTAAAGCTGAAGCCGGGGGCGTCTCCGGGCCTTTTCTCATTCATAAGGACGATAGGATGAGCCTTGTCTAAAACGAAGCGATAGTCGTCCCTTCGTTGTATCGAATCCATTCGGTAGTTTCCCGTCTCGTCTATTTTTACGGAGGGGAGCGCCACTATACGAGGGGTAAGGAAGACATCGTATCTTTCGGAAAGCATCCATGAGACGGCGATGAGCGTGTCGGTCAGGTAGCCCACGGAAGAAAATATCAGCGTGTCGCCCGGCACGGCTGGGATCTTATAATTTCCGCCCCAATCGGACGCGTTGTATTTATTCTGGCTTCGATTGGCGATGTTTACGCCGATTAAAATATCCGGAGCTCCTTTTTTTGTGATCGTTCCGTACAATTGTTGCTGAGCAAATCCAATGGATGGAAATGCCAATAAAAACAACAGGCTGCAATAATTTCCTTTAAGCATGTCGGGGCGGTCTGGAGATCGGGGTTTAAGATCGGAATTAAATTTGCATAGGACACTAATTTCCAGGTTTGATTTGGGCGATTTAGTGTTTTATTAAGATAATGGATCTGCTGCCCGCTGGCGAAGCCTCGTTGTTTGCAAAAAGGCGATTCGCAATCGTTCAGAAAAAACTATTCCCATAACGGTTCGGGTATGTTTACTAAGGGTTGGGAACCTATTCAAATGCTTTCCAACTGATCCCATTTTTCATTGAGGACGACGGACAGAATATAATAGATGTCGTTGGGATGGACGGGCTTGCTGATGAAATGGACCGCCCCGTTTTTTTTCAGCTCCGTCGAATCGTGGACATTTATGGAAGTCGTATATATGAAGACCGTAATATGAAGCAGCCTTTCGTCT
>PLXD01000139.1 GCA_003151295.1 Chitinophagaceae bacterium
TAAACCGGTCTCGGGGGGTATTCACCTGATCATGCTGGCGCCGGGCCATTTTCATGCCGCCTTGCTACAGAAATATACAAATGCGCAGATCGATCCTACGGTGCATGTGTATGCGCCAGAGGGCCCGGAACTGCAGGCCCATCTTGACCTTATTGACCGGTATAATACCCGTGCGGAGGATCCCACCGGCTGGAAGGAGAAAGTATATGCCGGTCCGGATTACCTGGAAAAGATGCTGCTCGAGAAGCCGGGCAATGTGGTGGTGATCGCCGGTAATAACCGGTGGAAGACGTATTATATCAAACAATCGGTGGATGCCGGACTGAATGTATTGGCGGATAAGCCCATGGTCATTACGACGGATGGATTTGAAAAGCTAAGGAAGGCATTTGCGGACGCAGGGAAAAATAAGGTATTGCTCTACGATATCATGACGGAGCGATATGAGATCACGAATATCATGCAGAAGGAATTATCCCTGAATCCTGCGCTCTTCGGGGAACTCGAAGAGGGAACGCCGGAAGACCCGGCCATCGAAATGGAAAGCGTCCATTATTTTTATAAGGAGGTCTCGGGATCTCCGCTGGTAAGGCCGGCCTGGTATTTTGATGTGCAGCAGCAGGGCGAGGGGATCTCCGATGTGACCACACACCTGGTGGATTTGGTCCAATGGGAATGCTTCCCTCGGAAGGTACTGGATTATAAGAAGGATATCCGGATGCTATCCGCCAGGCACTGGGCCACTGTATTGAGTCCCTCCGAATTCACCCGTGTCACGAAGATGGAAAGCTATCCCGATTACCTAGAGAAAGATGTTACAGACAGCCTGTTACAAGTCTATGCCAATGGAGCCATGAATTATACCATCAAAGGCATTCATGTCCGGGTATCCGTCACCTGGAAATACCAGGCGCCGGCTGGCACGGGCGATACCTATTATGCGATGTTGAAAGGGACGAAGGCCAAACTGATCATCCGGCAGGGTAAAGAGGAGCAATACAAACCCGTGCTGTATATCGAGCCGGTGAATACCGGTGGACAGGACCAGACGGAGCAGGCCCTGAAGAGCGCCCTGGAAGCGCTGCAGCCCGCTTATCCGGGGGTGGGATACAAAAAGAGCGAAGCAGGATGGGCGCTGGTCATCCCGGGGAAATACGATATCGGACATGAACAGCATTTTGCAGCTGTGGTGAAAAATTATATCGGTTACCTGCAAAAAGGCAGTTTGCCCGATTGGGAGATCGCCGATATGCTGGCCAAATATTATACGTTGACCCAGGCGCTAAAAATGGCCGTTCAGCCTTAGCTTCGACGATTAACGATGCGGCCCTCGCACATCAAACAGAAGATATTAAAATTCACTGATATGCATATACGTAAATGGTCCGTATTTATAAAGGCGCTATTCCTGTTCATTGTCTGCCAGTTTCATGGCTTCCCGGACATTGGGGAAAAGGGAACCGTGCAGCATGAATGGGAGGTCCTGTTTGACGGAAAAAACATGGACAAATGGATGAGCGTTCACCCGGATGGTCAGCCATCCGATGGATGGGCGATCGAAAAAGGGACTCTTAGCGTAAAGGATCATAGCAAGGGTAAGGACATTATCACGCGGGAGGAGTATGGCAATTTCGAGCTGGTCTTCGATTTCAACCTGATGGATACCGCCAATAGCGGGATCAAATACCTGGTAGCCGACATCAAAAACAATCACACGGGGAAAACGGAGTGGAACGGCCCCGAATACCAGATCATTGACGACTTCAACCATCCCGAAGTCAAAAACCATGCACATGAGATAGCCTCTACCGCTTCCCTCTACCTGGTATATACCCCGGTCAATAAAAAGCTCCTGCCGTCCGGGAGTTGGAACAGCGGAAAAATTATTGTCAACGGTACTCATATCGAACATTGGCTGAATGGCGTGAAGGTAGTCAGCTGCGAAAGGGGCACGAAGGATTTCCGTGACCGGATGGCCGCGACCAAATTCAATGTGTATAATAAATACGGGGAATTGCCCGGCGGGCATATCATGCTCACGGATCATGATGGCGACAAGGTATATTTCCGGAATATCAGGATACGAAGATTATAATATGGATAAAGAAGTCTCCTTACCGGTCAAGCCCCAGCGCTTATATTCGCTGGATACCCTGCGGGGGTTCGATATGCTTTGGATCATGGGGCTGGGGCCCGTCCTGGCGGATGTTGCCAAGCTATCGGGTTCGCCTTTCTGGATTGCTTTTTCCGACCAGTTCGAACACCCTGTCTGGAACGGTTTTACTTTCTGGGATCTGATCTTCCCGCTTTTTATGTTCCTGGCGGGGGTATCGACACCCTATTCCGTGGGCAGGGAACTGGAGAAGGGTAAGAGCAAGGGGGAGTTGCTCCTTAAGGTCATCAAACGAGGGGTCATCCTCATTTTGCTGGGGATCATCTATAATAACGGGCTGCAGATCCGGCCCATTTCGGATATCCGTTTCCCCAGCGTGTTGGGAAAAATAGGCGCAACGTATGTGTTTGCCAATATCGTTTATTTATATGCCAATAAGACCATGCAATGGGTCTGGTTCTGGGTATTCCTGGTCGGGTATTGGGTATTATTGAAATGCACATCGGCGCCAGGGTATCCCCATGGCGATCTGACGGAGCCCGGTAATTTTGCTTCTTATGTCGACCGTAGCGTCCTTCCGGGCAAACTTGCCAGGGGAATACATGACACGGTAGGATTGGTCTGCACCATACCCGGGATCGACAATGTTTTGCTGGGGATATTTGCCGGTAAGCTTTTGAAAAGCGGGCGCTTTGGGCCCATGGGGAGTGTAAAATGCCTGGCCTTAGCCGGGGTCATCTCCATCGGGCTGGGCTTTCTTTGGAGCCTGGATTTCCCATTCAATAAAAATATGTGGTCGAGCTCTTTCGTGTTGCTCACGGGGGGAATCAGCTTGCTCCTGCTCTCGCTGTTCTACTATCTCATCGATGTGCGGGGATACCGGCGATGGACCCTGTTCTTTCGCGTGATCGGTATGAATTCCATCCTTATTTATATCTCGCATATCGTCATCAATTGGAAATATGCGACCAACGGGTTTTTCAAATGGCTGGGACAATTAGCCGGCATGCCGTACGACGAAGTAGTCCTTGGGATCTGCGCCTTGTTGCTGCAATGGGGGTTTTTGTACTTTTTGTATAAGAAGCAGACCTTTCTGCGGATTTAGATGATAATTTTTTTTGGGATGCCCACCAATTTAACAAGGAAAGAACCACCAGGATTTTAGCGAGTATGTAAAAAAGGATGTTGGTAGAAAAATATTTAAATGATTGCAATGAGCGATTTACTGGAAAATATAAAGGGTGTGAAGAGAATGATCAATGTATTTGGCGTTGACACGAAGGAGCTATTTCAGGAAATCTCCCTCGAGATTCCGATCGAAGCGTTGAGAATCATTGTACCACCGAGGGATGGTGATACCATGCTGTATTTGGGATACAAACTAAATATCCAGCAAGTATTTGCATTGAACAATTATTTGACACGTAAGATTAGTCCGGATTTTGGGGCGTTCGCCTATTATTTGGTGTGTGAAGGAATCTATAAAGTATGAAAAAAGACGGCAACAAAGCCAAAATCACTTTTAGTCATTGCCAAATTATCGTAGTTTCGACGATATATTCGTTTTCTCTATATGAAAATCGCCCTGTTGTTTTTGATGATGTCGTCTTTTTTTGGAATAACAGTTGTTCGCGGCCAGGACACCACCGGCCCCGTCACTGCCAATCGCGTCCCCCATTCGGGGCCCAAAGTAGATTCGGCAAAACCAGGCTCTAAGGCTGAACTTAAAAAGCGAGGAACCTTCTCCCGGAAATACGTACGCAGGAAATTCGATTCTACCCTCTTCTCCAATAATAACGAGCTTACCACCAGCGACTACCTGGACAACCTGGATAAAATTTTCCAGATGCTGAGCGCAGTGCCTGCCACCACTTCCTCCTTCATCCACCTCCCTGAAATCGAGGAACAGTTCGACCAGGAAGATTCGGCCCTGGCCATTATAAGAGACCGTATAACAATGGCCGATGATCGTTCCCTGAATGTACGTAACCTGCAGATGTTTAATACCCTGCTGGATGCGCTGGATAAGAATACGAGGAAGTGGGCCCAATACCTGGACAGCTACGATAAAAAGATGGACGGTATCACGGATAATATAGCGGCCTTGAAAAAAGATACCCTGATGCTTCGTATTTTCAGGGATTCGGCGCTCCGGGATTCCTTTCAGATCGAGCTCCTGCAATTGAAGGTCAAATGGAGGGGCGCTGACAGCCTCGTCAAACTCTTTGCGGCGGAGATCAACGATTTGAAGGCCCGCGCCTCGGCCAACAGCATCAGCATCGACGACCTGACCTACCGGGTGGATACAAAATTAAAAGAGGTGGGAAGCAAAGCTTTCGGGAAAGAGAGGAGATATCTCTGGGAACCCCGTTCTCCCGGCACAGTCCGGCGAAATTTTTCCAAAGAGGATTTTCAGCAATCCATCGACAGCGAGCAGCAACTGGCCAAATACTATTTTGCCAATTCGCGCAGCAACCGTTTCTGGCTGCTGCTGACAGGAGGGGTGTTCTTCTTTTGGATCTGGTATAATTTCCGGTCCCTGCGGCGGCGCAATAACCTTCAAGCGATCGAAAGTTTTCGGTTCCTGTACGTCAACTCCTGGCCATTCTACGCTGCCCTGGTTTTTATGCTCAGCCTGGCGCCTTTGTTCGATCTCCATGCTCCTGCAATTTATATCGAGACCATTCAGTTCCTGCTGATGGTGCTGCTGACGTTTATGTTCCGCAAGCGCCTTCCCCATTACCTGTTCTATGGATGGTGTATTTTTATTCTTTTATTTATTTTGATACCGGTCATCCGGATACTGGGCCTACCGGTGAGCATGCAGCGATGGGCCGATATTATACAGAATATATTTTCTGTTGTTTTTGGAATATTCTTCCTTTTGAACGCCCGGAAGCTGTCAGGCCTGATGANNAGCCCCCATCCTTATTACGTCTCCGGATTCCGCTGGCTCCGCCGCCACGCCAGGAATGCCGCGGTGGTCTAAGGTGGTCTATTATGCCGGGGGATTGTATGTATTCTTCAACCTGCTGGCAGTGTTCTGCAACCTCTTCGGTAGGGTCACCCTCTCACAGATATTCGGGGCTACCGCCATCTACGCATTTGCGCAAAGCGTCAGCCTGCTTGTTTTTAGCCGATCCGTCGTAGAGGCCTTCCTCCTGCAGATCCAGAGCAGCCGGGTTCGCAAAAACTATCCTGAACAGTTCGACGTGGACGGCGTTTCGAAGTCCATTCACCGGTTCGTCATTGCCCTGGCCATTCTTCTATGGCTGATCGTATTCACGACGAACCTGAATCTATTCGATGCCCTTAACGACCTGCTGACAAGCATATTTACCGACCCGCGCCACGTAGGAAGCTTCAATTTTACGCTGGGAGAAATTGCCTTGTTCCTGGGTATCATCTGGGTAGCCAATTTTTTACAGAAATATATTACCTATTTCTTCGGAGATACGGGAGACGATGCCGCGATCGATGATAAGGGACAAAGGTCCAAGCTGCTGGTCACCAGGCTCATCTTATTGGTGGGAGGCTTTTTACTGGCGGTGGCCGCATCCGGACTGCCAATCGACAAAATAACGGTGATCCTCGGGGCCTTAGGCGTCGGTATTGGGTTGGGGCTGCAGAGCATCGTGAACAATTTCGTATCAGGCATTATCTTAATTTTCGACCGGCCGCTACGGATCGGGGATACGGTTGAGATCGGGGATAAAAAAGGCAGGGTAAAAGAGATCGGTATCCGTTCCAGCACCCTGCTCACCGAAGAAGGCGCGGAAGTCATCATCCCGAACGGCGATGTGCTCTCTCATAATATTGTCAATTGGACCCTTAGTAATAATCATGTAAGGGTGAGCCTGTCTTTTACGATCGACAAACCTCCTCATCCGGAGGATATCGGGGCGGAGGAAATGAAGGAGATCATTAAGGCGAACCCGAATGTGCTGGATCGCAGAGAGCCGGAGATC
>PLXD01000298.1 GCA_003151295.1 Chitinophagaceae bacterium
ATTTGCCGGCAAAGCCTAATTTGAAAGCAGGGAAAAAGAATTTATAATTATTTTTAGGTCAAAAGGACATAAAGTAGCGGTTTAAGGGTTTCTTCTTCCCCCTCCGTTGATCGTTAAGTCAGGATTAATAATTGTCCAAAACTTTTCTACACTCATTTTTTTTCCTTTACTTTTGCAGATTGACCTTTTCGCAGCCGACTGGCGGCCCCGAATCGGCTATCGGTAGTTTTCAGGAACTGCAAATAGCCCTCAGTAAACTAAAAAGAATGGCGTTACCGCATCTTATTAAATATGTTTATACCAATGGAACCGATGAAGTAATTCGCCGGGGAAAGAAGATCCACGCTATTGGCTATGTAGAACTGATCGAATATGATGAATTATTCGAGTCCGTTACCTTCCGGGTTAAAGACGATAGCTACGCTACGTATTACAAGGTGTATGTACAGAAATTTAAAGATGCGAAGACGCTTTCTGTCAGGTGTAGCTGCCCATATAATCTCGGAGATATCTGCCGTCATGAGGCTGGGGCCCTGATCCAATTGCAGGAGCTTCTGGACAGGAACATGCTGAAAGCGGAGGAAGTACAATACGACCAGCAACATACGGTGGTGAAAATGAAATTCATCGACCCGAAAAGCATCCGCCTGCTCTGCTCTCCCGAGACTCTTGCCGATGCGGAGACCTATCTGCGCACCCAACGCGCAAAAATTGAATCCGCCAACGATGAGATGGTAAAAGCCACTGTAAAACTGGAAGACAAGGCTTACCGGGTTGTTATCCGCAAGAATGAGGAAAGGAATTTCGATACCAGTTGCGATTATGAAGATCGCACCCACCCACTCTGCCTGCCGAAAGTGATCGTGTTCCTGCAGTTGCTTCATGCACATGGGTCCTATTATTTTGATTCCATCCGGAACTGGGATAAAGAAAAGAATAAATTATTGGAGGCCTACGGATATTCTCTGGAGGATGACCTGAAAGGCAAGTTTGAGTTCACTTACAAGGAAGGGAAACCTTTTTTGCGGGTATTGGACCTCTCCATCAAACGCGTTGCATCCATTCCTGCCAACAGGCCCAGGGTGGTAGAAGCCAGTCTGCAGCCTGTCATCGAAACCGAAGAGGAGAAGGCTGCCGGGGCGGCTCAAAGACTGGGCATCGTATTCAATTTTAACCATGTCCCCTATCCTGGGTTCGCCCTCGACGCGATCTCGGGAGAAAGCAATGAGGAACAGTCCTCCTATACGGGTAAAGTAGAACGGATGGACCTTACCAAATTTGTGAATGCCGAATCCTTTATGGAGACGGATAAACAGCTGATACCCTTTCTGCGTAAAATGCAGGGCCCCGAGATCAATAAATACCTGAACCGTAATTCCCCTTTCAGCGGAATTTGGGAAAATATCATCCATCATGATGAAGACGACCTGCCGGAAGAAACCAAAACCCTGATGGTGGAATACCTGCATCCTAAGCTGAAGAAATTATTCCTGGATGTCAGCGCCAATCCCTTTGTCTTCTATCTGAACGGCCATAAGCCTTTCAAGACGTCCAATCTTCAGCCGATCGGCATTGCGGCCGACACCATCACTCCTTTTTTCAAAGTAGTGTCCAAGGAAAACCATTTCGAGGTGCTGTGCTTCGTGAAGATCAACGGCCAGCCCGTCGAGGTACTGAACAACGAGTGTAATACCAGCCTGCTGTTCTTCTATAACAGCAACCTCTACCTGTGGAATAAGCCGGAAGACATTTCCCTCATCGAAAAATTCACCGGCAAGGAAAGGATGACGATCTCGAAAGCCGACTGGCCCGTTCGGCTAAAGGAGTTTGTCCTGCCGCTTACCCGGGAATACCATGTGGAATTCGATGAGCAACTGGTGAAGGAAGTGAAGGACGGCGAGCCGGAGAAAAGGTTATTGCTGCAGGAAAAAGGGGATTACCTGGTCTTCCAACCTCTTTTCTCCTATAAGGGCTTCGAGACGAGACCGGGCGGAAAAGACGAGATTATCGTGCCCGATGCCGGTCAGGTCCTGATCGTTCATCGTAATAAGGAGGCCGAGCTCCAGTTCATCAGAAAACTCGAGTCCCTTCATTCCCAGTTCATTCGCCCGGAAGGCGCACAAAGCCTGGCGCTGAAAGGAAGCGACGTATTAAAGAACAACTGGTTCTTCCTGTTCGTGGATGCGATGGAGGAAATGAAAATACCTGTTTATGGATATGATGCGCTGAAGAATTTCCGGTTTAATACGGCGAAGCCACAGACGAAGATCCATATCAGCAGCAATACAGATTGGTTTGACGCCCGGGTCGATATCGTGTTCGGTGATCAGAAAGTGACCATCGCGGATGTCAAAAAAGCCCTGGCCAACCGGCAGCAGTTTGTTCCCCTGGACGACGGTACTTTAGGCGTTCTTCCCGAGGAGTGGATCAAGAAATATTCCCTGCTGTTCCGGGTAGGGGAAGGCAAGAGCAACCAATTGCGCCTCTCGAAATATCACATGAGCGTGATCGATGAGCTGTATGAGAGCCGTAACGAAGAAGAGCTGATCATCCGGCTGGAGGAAAAATATGAACAGTTGAGGGAATTCAACCGTATCAAGGAGATTCCGCCTCCCCCTCACCTGGAGCATATATTGCGCCCTTACCAGGTCCATGGCTTCCACTGGTTGAATTACCTGCAGGAAGTCAATTGGGGGGGCATCCTGGCGGATGACATGGGTCTTGGTAAGACGGTACAGGCTTTGTCATACCTGCAATATTATAAAGAATCGCACCAGGGGTTGAAGGCGCTGGTAGTCTGCCCGACCACCCTGATGTTCAACTGGGAGAACGAAATCCGGAAATTCACGCCGGACCTAACGTATTATATTCATCATGGAGGAGATCGGACACGCAATAAACAGGCGCTGGATCAATATAATATTATCATCACCACTTATGGTACCCTGCGCAGCGATATAAAACTATTGCTGGAGATCCCCTTGGATTACGTGGTGCTGGACGAATCACAGGCTATCAAGAACCCGGCCAGTAAAGTGACCAAGGCAGCCTGCCTTCTGAGGGCCAAAAACGGTTTGTGTATGAGCGGTACCCCGCTGCAGAACAATACCTTCGATATTTTCGCGCAGATGAATTTCCTGAATCCCGGCATGCTGGGCAGCATAGAGTTCTTCCGCCAGGAGTTTGCCGTACCGATCGATAAATTCGGGGAACAGGACCGGAAAGATCATTTGAGAAAACTGTTATACCCCTTTATCCTGAGGAGGACCAAGGAACAGGTGGCCAAAGACCTGCCCGAAAAAACGGAAACGATCCTCTTCTGCGAAATGGAAGACGAGCAGCGCAAAGTATACGATGCCTACCGTAATGACTTCAGGGATAAAATACTCGGAACGATCGAGACCCAGGGAATTCAGAAGTCTCAACTGACGATCCTGCAGGGGCTGATGAAGTTGCGCCAGATATGCGATTCTCCGGCTATCCTGAATGAGACCGATAAATACCCCAATAACTCGATCAAGCTGGATGAACTGGCCCGGGAGATCACCGAAAATATCGGGGACCATAAAGCGCTGATCTTCTCTCAGTTCCTGGGAATGCTGGCCCTAATCCGGGAGAGGCTCAAGGAATTGGGGGTGCCCTACGAATATTTCGACGGTAGCACTTCCGCGCAGGATCGGGAAAAAGCCATCCAAAGCTTCCAGAGAGACGATACCCGCCGGGTATTCCTGATCTCCCTGAAAGCGGGAGGCGTGGGTCTGAATCTTACAGCCGCCGACTACGTGTATATTGTGGATCCCTGGTGGAATCCTGCCGTAGAACAGCAAGCCATCGACCGGACCCATCGTATCGGACAGACAAAGAATATCTTCGCTTACCGCATGATCTGTAAGGATACGATCGAAGATAAGATCCTCCAGTTGCAGGAAAAGAAGCGCGTACTGGCAAGAGACCTGATCGCGGATGACGACGGATTCGTGAAGAGCCTCACAAGGGCTGATGTAGAATACCTATTCTCCTAGAGACTTAGCGGTTGGTTTGCGCCCCAGGGCTAAATTCACCGAAAAGCCCGGAGGCGCAAACTCCGTATTGACCCACCGGCAATGTATTTTTTGCCACTTGTATATCATGCATCGCAAAGCACTAAACGAGCTATTATTTTAGCGGTCTGTAGTATTAAAGCCGCATTAAAGTCCGAATAATGAGAAAATTTATCGTTTTGTTTCCTTTCACCTGCCTTTTCTTTGTAATCAACTCCTTTTCACAAGGAAAGGTCAGGGGATCAGTAAAAGGCGCGATCGTCGATACTGCCGGGAAACAGAATCTGAGCCAGGCTACCGTTTCCGTCACGCCGATATCCGACTCCTCGAAGGCGGAATTTGTCGTTACCAATAAGCAAGGGGCTTTTTTGGTAAGAGGGCTCAATGCAGGCAAATATCGGCTGATCATCACTTTCGAAGGATTTCAAGCCGTAGTCAGGACCTTCACCATCGATACGACCAACCTGAATGTGGATTTTGCCACCCTCTACATGCAAAAATCAACCGAGGAGATGGAGGCCGTCATCGTTCAACGGCCTCCCATTAGCGTAAAGGGAGATACGGTGGAATATAATGCGGCCATATATACCACCAAACCGAATGCGGTGGCGGAAGATCTGCTGAAAAAATTCCCGGGGATACAAGTGGATGCCAGCGGCAATATCACCGCCCAGGGTGAAACCGTAACAAGGGTGTTGGTGAATGGCAAGCGCTTTTTTAGCGATGACCCCAAGTTGGCGACGCGCAACCTGCCTCCCGATATCATTGAAAAAATACAGGTTTTTGACGACCTGGACGACCAGAGCAAGTTCTCCGGTTTTGATGACGGCAACCGGGTTAAAACCCTCAACATCACGACCAAGAAAGACAAGCGCCAGGGCTATTTCGGCAGAGTGGTGGGGGGCGCCGGTTCCGACCAGGATTATGATAATAGCGTCAATATGCATCGGTTCGATAATAACCAGCAAATTTCAGTATTGGGACAGGGCAATGATATCAATAAGCAAAATTTCACCATCCAGGATGTTTTAGGGAGTTCGGGAGGTCGGCGCGGCGGCGGCGGTCCTGCGGCGGCTACTAACCAGACCAGTCCCGGTGTTACCACAGTTTGGGCCGGCGGCGTAAATTATAAGGATGCCTGGGGCCCGAAAACCGACGTCAGCGGAAGCTATTTTTATAATTTTCAGCATGTATCTTCCAATGGGATAACTCAATCATTAAGAGATTTCGGAGAAAAGGATCAAAATGGGAGTGATAGTTTTTACACCATAAACTCGACTCAAAGGGCCATACAAAGGACTACCAACCAGCGCATCTATTTCAACCTGGAAACAAAATTCGATAGCAGCAATTCACTGGTTTTCCGTCCTAACCTGACCTTTCAAACGACCCGGCCGAATGGTGGGTCCTCTTCATCGACGGTGGATGAGAACGGATCACCCATAAATTCAACCTCTGGTTATACATCCAGCGTGAACAGCGGCTTCAATATAAACGGATCCAATCTTACATTCCGGCATAAGTTTAAAAAGCCCTACCGGACTTTATCCCTGGATCTTAACGGAACGGCAAATGTCAACGACGGTGACGGGTATTACTATTCTGCCAATAATTACTATAAATTACGTACAGGCGATTCATCACATGTTTTCAATCAATATTATAACGATTCCCTTCATTCCTATAATATCAGCCCGACCCTTTCGTACACCGAACCCGTTGGTAAAAACCAGGTCATTGAACTAAACTATAATTATACCCATAATCACAGTAATACGGTTAACAATACGTATGATTTCGTGGACTCTCTGCATGACTATAAAACGTACGACACCCTGTTCAGTAATTCCTATAAATTCTTATCGAATTCCGACCGGTTCACGTTGAACTATCGTNNTCCGTACATAATTTCTCTTCCTTCGATAGTTTGTTCAGTAACTCCTATAAGTTTACTTCTAATTCAAACAGGGTTAGTTTGAATTACCGGATCCAGAACGCAAAATTCAACCTGAATATGGGTTCAGGACTTCAGTTTTTGGATTTTACCAGTCAAAACACCACGAAGGATATTACCGTGTCCCATAACTATATCAACCTTACCCCTACCATTAATTTCAAATATTCTTTTTCAAAGACCCAACGCCTCCAGTTTTATTATATGGGTAGAACGGGAACTCCTACCGCTTCTCAATTACAGCCTCTTACCACTACCTCCGACGGACTTAACTTTGTGGTTGGAAATCCTGACTTAAAACCACAGTTTACGCATAGTGTCCGCATGTTGTATTCTTCATTCGATCCCGGCACCCAGAATGTCGTGTTCGCCACGATTAATGCCAGCACTATTGTAAACGATATTCAAAGCTCCGTTGTGACCCATGCAACCGGCGGCCAGACGAGTACCTTTGTAAATCTGAACGGCACGTATAATTTGTCCGGCTATTTTAATTATGGTATGGCGTTGAAGAAACCAAAATCCAACCTGAATTTTATTACCAATGTAAATTACTCGCAAAGCCAGACACTGGTCTCCAATGATACTGCGCAAACTAATTTTTCACACGATTATTCAAGAAATACCAGCCTGGGTGAAACCATCTCCTGGACAACGAACATCAAGAAGAATTTTGACATGAATTTCAGTTCGGCTTCAAACTATAATATTGGCAGTAATTCTTTTAATACCAGCCAAAACCTGGATTATTTTACACAGAAGTGCAGTGCGGAAATAACCGCCTATACCAATAGCGGCTGGCTGATCGCTACCACCTTTGATTATACTTATACCGATAACCATACTCCCGGCTATAATGCCAGCGTGCCCTTATTGAGCCCCAGTATCGCCAAATCTTTGTTTAAGAAGAAGAATGGAGAGATCCGCCTGACGGCGTTCGATTTGCTGAATTCCAATACCTATGTAAACAAAACCTCATCGGGATTGGGATATACTGCCAGCAGGACGAATACGCTTTCCCGATATGTAATGCTGACATTCACCTGGAACCTGAACAATTTTGCGGCCTCCAACCAACGAAGGATGCCGGGTATGTTTCCGGGAGGCGGCAGATTCCGCGGCGGCGGTGGAGGCGGAGGCGGTATGAGAGGTGGAGGCGGAGGCGGGGAAATGCCATAAAAAGGAGCATAAAAAAGC
>PLXD01000438.1 GCA_003151295.1 Chitinophagaceae bacterium
ATGGTGAAGGATATAGAGATAGAAGGGAACTACGTTTCTTTTACCGTAGTACTGACGACCCCTGCCTGCCCGATGAAAGATATGATAAAAAATGCATGCATCAATGCAGTCAGGCTGTTAATAAATAAAGAGGCGACGGTCAATGTTAAATTCACTTCCCATATGAGCACCAAGCGAAAGGAAGGCGACTCCCTGTTACCCAAGGTGAAAAATATTATCGCCGTAGTGAGTGGAAAGGGAGGGGTAGGCAAGAGCACAGTGGCTGCTAATTTTGCCCTGGCCATGGCAGCGGGGGGAGCGAGTGTGGGCCTTATGGATGCCGATATCTATGGTCCCAGTGTGCCGATCATGTTTGGGGTGAGGGGAGAACGTCCCAGGATGATGGGAGGGGGGGAAGGCGGCAAGGGCCTGATCGTTCCCCTGGAGAAATATGGCATCAAGCTGATGAGCATCGGGTTGCTGGTAGATGAAAAAAATGCGGTGGTCTGGCGGGGTCCTATGGCCAGTAGCGCCATCCGCCAGTTTGTAACGGATGTATACTGGGATGAGCTGGACTACCTGGTCATCGATATGCCCCCGGGAACGGGCGATATCCACCTGACCCTCATGCAGACGGTGCCGGTGACGGGTGTAATCGTCGTAACCACTCCGCAGGATGTGGCCCTGGCCGATGCCAAAAAAGGGATCGCCATGTTTGGGCAGGCGCAGTTGAAGACGCCGATCATCGGGCTGGTCGAAAATATGAGTTATTTCATCCCGCCGAATGTGATGGACGGAACTGAACTACCTGAAAACAAGTATTATATCTTCGGCAAGGATGGGGGTAAAAGGCTGGCCGAAGAATACGATATCCCTTTCCTGGGACAGATACCCCTCGTGCAGGGTATCCGGGAAGGAGGAGATGCGGGCATACCTGCCATGGTCGGCGACGACCCTTCTTCGAGACGGGCCTTTATCGAATTTGCGGCTAATGCGATTCGCAGCATTGCCATGCTGAATGCCAATATCGGGATGGCCAGAGTAACCGAGAGAATCGAAGGTTACGAACAAGGCAGAGCGAGGGACGAAGCGCTGGCGAAGTTCTGAGAGAATCGAAGGTTACGAACAAGGCAGAGCGAGGGACGAAGCGCTGGCGAAGTTCTAAGTGGTGGCTTAAAGAAATAGCCGGTTTTTAGAATACTGTTAGAAACCGAAATATTGCAGGTATGTATATCCCCAGGCGGTATGAAGAAAAAGACAGGGAGAAGATCTACTCCTTTATCCGGGAGAACGGCTTCGCTATCTTAGTGAGCATCCGGGACGGGCTGCCCATCGCTACGCATATCCCCCTGTTACTGGAAAAGGATGAGGCAGGAAGGGAACTCCTGATGGGACACATCGCTATCGGGAACGAACAGAAATATAGTTTGGCCGACGGTACGAAAGTACTGGCCATTTTTCCCGGGCCGCATGCCTATATTTCGCCCCGCTGGTATACCCGGCCGAATGTTCCTACCTGGAATTATATCTCCGTGCATGTATATGGGACCGTGAAGATCGTTGAAGGAGAGGAACTGAGAGCAGCCTTGTCCAGGCTTGTCGACCAATATGAGTCGGGCAGCCCGCAACCGCTCAGGATGGGGGACATCCCTGAGAAAATGCTGGAGGATAATATCAGGGGAATTATTGGTTTTCAGATAAGCATAGACGATATCCAGGCCGCTTACAAGCTCAGCCAGAACCGGGATGAACAAAGTTATCACCAGGTCATCGATCAGTTGCAGCAGGGGGATCAGGTATCCGCGCAGGTGGCTGATGAAATGCAACGCAGAAGTTCACAATTATTTAAAGCGAAAGATGACGGAGAGAAGGGATAAGTCTTTAAAATTGGAGCATGAATGATACAAGCAGTAATCTTCGTGTGAGAAACAGGAATAAGGAAGCGTTCCAACTGGTGATGTTGTTATTCCTGGTGTTTGCTTGTCATGTTTCGAAACCTGCTATGAACAGGCTTCCCGCCTTTGATAAAGAAGGTCATCGCGGTTGTCGCGGGATAATGCCCGAAAATACGATCCATGATCCTTTTTTTAATTTGTATTAATTTGCGGCCCATGAAACGTCAACAATTAATTGAACAGATACGGTCAAAAGGATCCTATTTATGTGTGGGACTGGACACCGATCTTTCGAAGATCCCTTCCTGCCTTCTTTCACACCCCGACCCAGTCTTTGAATTCAACCGGCAGATAATCGACTCTACGAAGGATCATTGTGTCGCCTATAAGATCAATACCGCTTTTTATGAGTCCCTTGGCCTGAAGGGTTGGGCGGCCATGGAAAAAACGGTGAACTATATTCCTTCCACTCATCTTAAGATCGCCGATGCAAAGAGAGGGGATATCGGCAATACTTCTTCCCAATATGCAAAGGCTTTTTTCGAGGTCTTGCCTTTCGATGCCGTCACGGTGGCTCCTTACATGGGCGAGGACAGCGTGCGACCCTTCCTGGAATATAAAGACAAATGGACCATCGTGCTGGGACTGACTTCTAACCCGGGCGCCCGGGATTTCGAATTGCAGCAGTCTGGCGGAGAATACCTCTATGAGAAGGTTTTGCGTACCGTTTCTTCCTGGGGCAGCCCTGAAAACCTGATGTTCGTGGTGGGAGCCACACAAGCCGGTTGGTTTGAGAAGATCCGCCAATTGACGCCCGATCATTTCTACCTGGTGCCGGGAGTCGGTACGCAGGGAGGCAGCCTGGCCGATATATCTAAAAAGGCGATGAATCGGGAGGTGGGCCTATTGGTGAATGCCAGCCGTGCGATCATATATGCATCGGCGAAAGAGGATTTCGCCGACCAGGCAGCGGCGGTATCAAAGGGATACCGGGAAGAGATGACCAGCTATTTATGAAAGCATGAAAAAACCCGGCTTTCGTTTATCCCGCCGGGATTATTTAAAGAATATAAATTATGTATTGACGCTTTTAAGTATGCATTAATGCTTTAAGCATATATCGACGCTTTAAGGCTTCTCAGCAGTCTTTGTTTCTGCAAGTGTTGCGTCGTCAGGGGTTGACTTTAAATCCCTGTCAAGTTCATAAAGTGCATCGCCACTTGCTTTTTTACCACCCGCGATCTTTATTTTATCCAATAGGCCCATTACCAAAGTCTCTTCTTCGGTTTGTTCTTTTACGAACCACTGCATAAAATTCCAGGTGG
>PLXD01000510.1 GCA_003151295.1 Chitinophagaceae bacterium
GTAATGCCGGCCGTGGCGAATAAAGGTCCTAAATAGTTCTTAACAAAACCGGTCTCCTCCGCCGCTGTCATATACATGCTGGGGTTGTTGTTCGGATTCAGCGGCTCATTTTGGGGGGTAATGGCATTGATGGTAATGCCCTGCGCCTTCATTTGTTGAATGTATTTTACAAAATAGGCGGCATAGACCCCATAATATTGCGTTTGCAGGCTGCCGCCAATACTGCTATTGTTGTCTTTCATCCAGACAGGCGCGCTCCAGGGCGTGGCAATGAGGCTCATNNGAGAATTTCTTTCAGCAAAGGAATAAGATACGTTGAATCCGGAGCCAGGCTAAAGCCGGCCAATGTGGTATCGGTCTGGCCGGACACTATATCATCATAGGAAAAAACAGACGCGTTCAGGTCGGAAGCCCCGATACTCAGCCGGAGATAGCTTATCCCGATTGCATTGCTGTCGGAACTGAATAATTCCCTTAATAACGAAGCTCTCGCCGATGCGGGCATGCCGTAGATAACATACGCGCTGCCGCCGGTCAGGGTAAATCCGAAGCCGTCAATAGCCTGATAGGTTTGCGTGCTGTCTACCGCAATGGCAGAATTGGCGGAACCGGAGCCTGTGCTGAAAACCAGGGAAGCAGTTTGCTGCTTCAGCAAGAATGCCTGGTCGGGTGTGGTAAGCCATTCGGAAACATCGGAGGATGCAGCAGCCGTATTGCCGTTTGCGCCACTACCTGAAGAAGATCCATTATTCCCTTTTTTGCATTGGCCGTTCAGTGCGGCAACGGAAAAGCCAAGGATGATCAGGGATTTTATTTTCATTGTACAAGCTTAAAAGAGGCTTAGTCTGAAAAAGCGAAGTCTGGCAATAAAAGATCAGTAACCGGTATTTTGTGTAAGATACTTATTAAGCTGCATATCTTCCAAGGGGTATTCTCCGATTGATTGTTCGCTATACATTTCTTGCCAGTCCCGATGTATGTTGGGATTGCCTTATTATCTTGCAGGATCTTTTAAAATTATCATATGAATAAGAAAGAAGTTTATATCATTTCCGCGGTGCGAACCCCCATCGGGAGTTTTGGCGGTACCCTGAANNAACATGGGCCAGGCACCAGCCCGGCAGGCTTCGAAATTTGCAGGCCTGCCCGATCATACGAATTGTACGACTATCAATAAAGTGTGCGCCAGCGGTATGAAGGCAGTGGCGTTGGCCAGCCAGAGTATTGCTTTGGGAGATGCGGATATCGTCGTGGCAGGCGGCATGGAAAGCATGAGTAGTGTGCCTTATTATTCGGAAGACACGCGATGGGGACATAAGTATGGGAATGTGTCCCTGATCGATGGGTTGGCCAAAGACGGTTTGACGGATGCGTATGACGGGCTGGCGATGGGAAATGCGGCGGAGCTATGCGCCCGGGAATGCGGGATCAGCCGTGACGACCAGGATGGATTCGCCATCGGAAGCTATAAACGGAGCCAGGCTGCCTGGAATGAAGGAAAATTCGCCGGAGAGATCATCCCGGTTGAAATACCCCAGCGCAAAGGAGATCCTGTGCTCTTCGCCAAGGATGAAGAACCTTTCAATNNTGTCAAATTCGATAAGATACCGGAATTGAAACCGGTTTTTCAAAAGGACGGGACCGTAACGGCGGCGAATGCTTCCTCTATGAATGACGGGGCTGCCGCCCTGGTGTTAATGAGTAAGGACAAGGCGGATGAACTGGGATTGAAACCTATCGCAAAGATTCTGTCCTGGGCCGATGCGGAACAAGCCCCGGAATGGTTTACAACGAGTCCGTCCATTGCCGTTCCGAAGGCCGTTTCCAGGGCCGGCCTGAATATGTCGGACATATCCTATTGGGAATTGAACGAGGCTTTCGCGGTGGTGGGTATTGAAAACAGCCGGAGAATGAAGTTAGACTCTGCCCGGGTCAATGTATACGGGGGCGCCGTCTCCCTGGGACATCCCCTGGGTTGCAGCGGGGCGCGGATATTGGTAACGTTGATCATTATACTAAGACAAAATAAGGCAAGATACGGGGCGGCAGGAATCTGCAATGGTGGGGGAGGGGCATCCGCCATGGTCATCGAAAATCTATCCGTATAAGCACATTTGGCATAGGGATTGCAGGCACGTGCTTACAATCAAATCGACGGTGCGATCGGAGCGGTCAAGAAAGCCATTCATTCCTAAGCCTGGTCATCGATCAGTGCCGGGTAATTAATTCAATTAACTCATTGGGCAGCCCTTCCAGGCTGCCTATTTTTTTTCATCTCCTCGTTGCGACCCTGGTGTTTCCCGGAACTCCTTTCTCAGGTGAGCATATAATTCTTCCAGCATATTACCGGGCTCCACCTCAATAGCAAGTGCGATCAGGTATAGTTCGGCGGCCGT
Organism: Chitinophagaceae bacterium; assembly: GCA_003151295.1. GTDB lineage: Bacteria > Bacteroidota > Bacteroidia > Chitinophagales > Chitinophagaceae > Puia. The sequence continues at coordinate 2,397 of PLXD01000510.1, forward strand.
AAGCCTGGTGTGTTCCTTTGTGCTTAATTCGCTGAGTCGCGCCTTGCTGATTTCGGTCTTCCTGGAAACGGCCGACTTATTGATGGATCGGTTCTCGAGATAGAATCCCAGCCTGGTCATATTTATAGGTTTTATGTACAAGATAAATGTTTTTTTGTAAGAATTTATTGATAAATGATAAGATGAATATGCAATTTCTTGCTAAGTATCAATTTTTATGGTATATATATTCTATATTTTTGTATAGAAAATATATACATTATGCCTGCACATAAAACGATGGAACTGCCTGAAGGATCTCCTGCAATCGCCGGGCGGATCCTTCCTGAGAAACCCCTGCTTAGCTTGGGATTACAAGAAGAGGTCCTGCAATGGATTGAACTGGCGCCTCCGAGACGCACGCTTCGCCATCTCCGAAAAATGCTCATTTCCTGGATGCTCCGGGAACAATCAGGATTTCCATNNGGATTTTGAAGAAATGATCACAGACCTTGATTGTTTGTTCGAATTGCTTGACTCGATACAGGAAGAGATGGCGGAAGAATGGGAAAGCAAAGAAATGGAGAAAGAGGGGGAAATGGATGAAATGGAGGATCAGGAAGAAATGGACGATGAAGAATTAAAGAAAGGTGGGAAATAGAAGAAGATGAAAATAAGAGGAAGTAGCAAGTGCTGAAAGAAAGATTCGGGGATCGGTTCATTCAATCGGTCTTGCGCCTGGATCCTGAATGGGGTTTGCTGGATGAGGACCCGGTAATCGGTTTGGGATGCCCGGAGACGGGAGGGGACTTTTTTTTGAGGTCGGTTTTCTTGCCAGTTTTCCGACCGGGTTTCCGTTCGTTTATGGGGTCGTTTATGGGGTTGGTTTTCCGGTCGGTCCTGGACTGGTTGAATTCTTGACGCAGGGATCTTACCTCCAGCAGAATATGGGACAGAATCCTTTCGTCGTATTCGTTTACCAGGGACTCCCATTCATTGTGGCTATATTTTACGGTGTTTTCTTTCGATGGCGGAAGATCTTCTTCTTTTGTCAGGTCCGGGTACAGGTAGTTGGTCCTGGCCAGATCTACTTTCAGGAGGAGGTCTATCGAAATATCAAAAAAGTTGCTGATAATCAGCAGCTCTTCGATATTGGGTTCACTTTTGCCGTTCTCCCAATTCCCGATCGTTGTTTGTCCTTTATCCACTAATAATCCAATACCTTCCTGAGTTTTGGAGCCATTCTTTCGTAAGAGCCTGATATTTTTTGCGAGATAATTCATAGTAATAAACTCCCTAAAACTAATTGCTAAAAATATTAGTTTTTATTAATTTTATTGATTAATTTTACTGTAAGAATTAGCCTAAATATAATTCAAATATTTTTTAAATCATCGCTGGAATAAGGTTCGGGAGACCATCCGGACCGGAAAAAGATCAGGCCATGCATTTTAGCAATGCACCAGCGAAGTTGCAGTTTGCTAACAAATAGCGGGCATATAAGATCCTGCTATTTCCTGTCCATTCATTTTGCTTAATGGAATTTTCCGGCGAAGACCGGTGTGCCTATATCATCCGCCATAGTCGTGTATGGTGTAAAGAATCTTTTTTGCCTTGACAAGACCATTTGTATAATCATTAAATAGCCGATTATGGAAGACAATCGAAAATTACCCGGATATGGGAATTTATCTGTGGCCGATGAGAGGGTGGCTGCCACCGCCGGGGAGATCATGGCAGATTTCTGTAACTGGTATACTCCCGAAGAAGTGCAGGAGGAATTGCTGGACCTGCTCTTAGCCGCTATCAATAGCGAAGAGGCAGATAATTGGAATAGCGCCGTGCGGGGAGAGTTCATCTTCCTTTATCGTCAGCTGGTGAAGCTTGCAGGAGCGGTCTATATGGTAAGAAAGTCCGATCCGGAAGAAGCAGGGCCGGTAAAATGATGCCAATAAATACCTTCTTTATGAATACTTCTTTAGACCATTTACCGGACCTGAAAAAGCAGCAGTTGCAGGCGATCACAAAAATAATTATCGCTGCAATACAGCCCGAGAAGATCCTTCTGTTCGGCGATTATACTTCCCAAGGCTGGGGAACAGGCTTTTATACAGACAGACAATTGCCCGTGAACTATGATATACTGGTCATAACCCGACCGGGCACCCTGCGCGTTGAGTACGAGATACAGGATATGATCGAGAACCGTTGCCGGTTTCATACACCCGTTACGATCGTGGTTCATGATATTGGTTATGTGAATAAACAGATAGCCGAAAGGCATTATTTTTTTACGATGGTCCGGGTGGAAGCCATTCTTTTATATGATGCAGGGACAGTCCTGCTTGCGGAAGCCCGGCCTCTGGACTTCGAAGCTATTAGGGCCATTGCGGAGATGGACTTTGCGAGATGGCACCAGCGTGCCCGCGCATTTTTTAAAACAGTCTTGTTTGCGATCAGGGAAAAGGAACTGAAAATAGCGGTCTTTTTGCTGCATCAGGCTGCGGAACATGCCTACCAGGCTATCCTGCTCGTCTTCACCGGCTATAAGCCCTGTACGCACAATCTCGATAAGCTGCGCAGGTATACCTATCGATTTTCCGTCGGGCTGGCTCTCTTATTTCCGAGGAACACCGGGGAAGAAGACCGGCTTTTCAGGTTGCTCCTGCAAGGTTATGTTGATTCGCGTTATAATGAGGACTATACGATCGCTGAAGAGGAGCTGGCTATTCTGACCAGCCGTGTGGAAATACTCCTTTCCATGACGGCACGCCTATGCCGCAACAGGCTCCTGAGCCTCGATAAAAAGGCCGGTTTTTAGTTTTTCACGAGGTCGGCGATCGTTTTTTTCTCCAGGATCTTCAGGTTCGCATCACGGACCTGGGACATCACATTACGTAATCCGCAATTCTTTTCATCGCAGTTCTTGCATTTCTCATAGAAATACAGGCTCACGCAGGGCAGCAGGGAGATGGGGCCGTCCAACAGGCGTATGATCTTAGCCAGGGGAACATCTTTGGGGTTCTGGGCGAAAAAATAGCCACCTCCTTTCCCTTTTTTACTCTCCAGTATACCCGCATTTTTTAATTCCAGCAGTATGTTTTCCAGGAATTTCAGCGGTATTTTCTTCTTCCTGGCAATTTCCGCTATTAAAACCGGCTCTTCTTTTGCCTTATCCGCCAGGTACATCAGCGCCTGGAAAGCATACTGCGTTT
>PLXD01000502.1 GCA_003151295.1 Chitinophagaceae bacterium
ATGCATAAGGTCACGGATATTCATGGCCCCATTCCCTACTCGCAATATGGGCTGGGCGGCACATCCGTTCCGTATGACAGCCAGCAGGGCGTGTATGATCAAATGTTTAAGGAATTAGACTCAGCTGTAACGACTTTATTGGCGTATACCACTAATCACCCGGGTGCAATGCCCTTTCAGAAATTCGACATCGTGTACGGCGGCAACTATACGGAATGGATCAAGCTGGCCAATTCCCTGCGGCTGCGCCTGGCCATGCATATCGTCAAAGTAGATCCATCGACCGCGCAGACGGAGGCGGAAAAAGCGGTTGACCTGGCCAACGGAGATGTCCTGACAGCCAACAGCGACAATGCGGTAGTGACAGGCGGGCAGAACTGGCTGGCCGGGGGGGCTTTTCAATGGGGGGATTTCCGCGCCGGCGGAGAGATCCTATCTTATATGAATGGCTACAGCGATCCCCGGATGCCTGTGATCTTCGGGGTTTCCACCATCCTTCCCGGGCAGTATATCGGCATCAGGCAAGGCAGCCAGATCAGTTCCCAGGCTGTGTACAACACGTTCTCGAGCTTTAACACCAGCACCTGGTCGACAGCCACTCCCGGCGTATACATGAATGCGGCCGAGGTTTATTTTTTGAAGGCCGAAGGAGCACTGCGGGGCTGGAACATGGGCGGCGGAACCGTGCAGCAATATTATGAATCGGGCATTAATTATTCTTTTCAGCAGTGGGGCGTACCGGGAGCGGCTGCTGCCTATATCGGTGATGGCACGAGCAAGCCGGCCGATTTTACGGATCCTGTCCTTTCCATCAATAGCTCTCCCGCACTGTCCGCGATCACTATCAAGTGGGATGAGAGCGCTACGAATGAAGTAAAGCTCGAGCGGATCATTACACAGAAATGGCTGGCGAACTTTCCCAATGGTATGGAATCTTGGACTACCTTCAGACGAACAGGTTATCCAAAGCTGTTCCCTGTCGTGGTCAACAACAGTGGCGGGACGGTGAATACGCAGATCCAGATAAGAAGACAATGGTATCCCTCGACCGAATACAGCGTAAATGCCACCGAGGTCAATAAGGCTGTTACATTGCTTGGCGGGCCCGATAATGGCGGCACGAGATTATGGTGGGATATTAATGCAGGAAATTTTTAGACCATGAAAAAACCACTTCTTTTCTTATTTTTATTTACCGGCTTATGTTTGGCAGTAGCAGCCCAAATCAGGCTGCCGGGTATCATAGCCGACAGTATGGTCCTTCAACGGTCGATGGCAGTCCCTGTCTGGGGCCGGGCATCGCCCGGGGAGAAGATCTCGGTGAAAGGAAGCTGGCCGAAGGCGGTTATGGCAAGCGCAACGACCGGTGCGGATAGCAGGTGGATCGTGAAGATCATGACCCCTGCTGCGGGAGGGCCTTATGAGGTCGTCATCCAGGGAGATGCCGGAGATGTAGATAACAGAGATGCAGCTAAAGGTGCTGCAATGAAGGGCGCCCCTTCTCAGGCCGGTGAGACGATAGTGCTGCACGGCGTGCTGATCGGCGAGGTATGGATCTGTTCCGGCCAGTCCAATATGCAAATGCCTTTGCAGGGCTGGGACAATTCGCCATTGAAGGATTCGAAAGAGGAATTAGCCGCCGCGCATTACCCGGATATCCGGTTATTCACGGTCGACAGGAACCTTTCTTTTGCACCCAAGGTGGACGTTGGGGGTAACTGGTCGCCTTGTACGCCCGGATCGGCAGCCTCTTTCAGCGCCGCCGGTTATTTTTTCGGCAGGGCGCTTGCGTACAAATTGAAAGTGCCCATCGGTCTCATCAGCAGCAACTGGGGAGGTACGGTGGCGGAGGCCTGGACCAGCGCTGGCGCTTTGAGGAAACTCGGTGATTTCGACGCCGCCCTGGATAAAGTGGATTCAATACGGCAATATGCCACCGGCGACCGGCGCTTCGGCATCATGGCCGTAAAGCCCTATGGCGCCCTGGATTATTCTGTGAATACGGCTTCTGTACTGTATAACGGTATGATCGCACCCCTGATCCCTTTTGCGATCCGGGGCGTCATTTGGTACCAGGGGGAGTCTAACGTCGGCAGGGCAACGCAGTATGAAAAGCTTTTCCCGCTGATGATTACTGACTGGCGGACCCGTTGGAGCGAAGGTGATTTTCCTTTTTATTTCGTACAGATAGCGCCTTTCAAATATTCGGGGGATAGTACGGCGGCGGCGGCCCTTCGGGATGCCCAGCGAAAGACAATGACATTGCCCAACACCGGCATGGTGGTCACGTCGGATATCGGAGATATTACCAATATACATCCTGCCAATAAACAGGAGGTAGGCCGAAGGCTTTCCTTATGGGCCCTTGCCCTTACTTATGGCGAAAAGGGATTCGGGTATTCCGGGCCTTTGTATAAGCGCATACAGGTCCGGGGCAATACCATTGCCGTGTCCTTTACACATGCTGAAGGCGGCCTGACGGTCCATGGCGGGGAACTGACGGGTTTTGAAATAGCGGGCGCCGATGGCCAATTTGTATCGGCGAAGGCGACCATACAGGGAGAACAGGTCCTTGTCCTAAGCGATGCCGTGACACATCCGGTGTCCGTGCGGTACGATTGGTATGCAATGGCCCTGGCAAGCCTTTTTAACCGGGCCGGTCTGCCGGCTCCTTCCTTCAGCACCGAACCCACCGGCAACGCGACCCCCATCGTCAATCCAGCATCCGCGGTCAGCGCTACACCCGCCGGCAATGCAACATCCGCGCAGACGAATTATGCTTCGCTCGATCACAAAAATGATTGGACGCATCATTATGCATTGGGCAGTCCTTCCTGGGATGCCTTTGAAAGATTCCCCAATAACCCGGTTTTTAAAGGTCGCAATGGAATGGAATGGCCCGTGAATGGTT
>PLXD01000548.1 GCA_003151295.1 Chitinophagaceae bacterium
GAGGCGGAGGCTGGGAAATGACATAAAAAGGCGCATAAAAAAGCCGCCCCAAATCTCTCGGGACGGCTACAGCACTTTTTAATAGTTTCAGAGGTAAGTGCTATATGTATGTACTTAATTGTAAGTGTTTCTTATTATCGGTATCTAATAAATTCTACTTATTTGCTCTTTTTTGGAGGCATATAAGAACTACTTCCGACAGGAGACTGCCCTAACAGGATCACAGATAACAGAGTCCTGAGGAAGCGGGTTGGGCTCGGGGAGGGGCGATAGATATCTTTATAAATCTTCGCTTTGTGGGTGTCATAATACATGTTGTTCTTCTTCATCGGTATTGGTTTTTGAACAGATTTAGTCAATATTAGAAAAAATAACGTCTATTTTCAGGATTTAGTATTCAAGGTTTTGTTAAAGCCATGCGTATTTTTTCTATTGCTTCATTCTGTAATTTATGGTATTTTGTTGAAAATCCTTACTATGAGAACCCTGGTTTTAACAATTGCTTTACTGCCTGTTTCTGCGATGCTTCTCTCGCAAGGGGTTTTTTCAAACAGGACGAGCGCCGTTCTGGAAAAGGTTATCCAGGATTATCCCAACCGGTTCCGCGATATCAAAGGGGAACTGATCGTGGAAAACCGCGAGGCCGCCGAATACAAATCTACCCTCCAATTACCGGGCTCTTCTTCCTGTATTGTGTCCCGTTATACTGTAGCCCGTAATGATGAATATAGCTGGACCTGCACTGTTCGGGTGTCGCAGGATTTTGGAAACGCCAGGAATACTTTCAGGGAAATTTTCGACCAGATCAAGAACACGGTCATCAGGATCGACGGGGATAAACATTTTATCCTAAACGGTAAATACGAAATGCCGCGGGAAGACTGCAAGACGACCCGTATACTCTTTACCCTGCTTCCCGGGATGAACGACGTGAAAAGACTGAAGATCGACCTATCCCTTCAATCCGACAAGACGGGCTGGAAGATCCTTATCAGCGTCTACGACCACGAACCATACGGAGAAGGGCAAGTCGCTATTACCGGCAATTAAGATCAGGATTCCCTCTTCAAAAAGGATTTAACAGACCCATTCCTAAAGGACCTATTGGTTTTTGGCCGGTTGGTAAAAGACCAGGCCCAGGCTATCAATAGTAATTGCACGGGTAGTCGCAGGATCGCTATCCATAATGCAGGATTGTGTTGTCGCCCGTAATCGAGGGCCATCTGTAGGTTGGCCGGATAATGACAACTGAATATTTCATATAAATAAACCTACAGTGTCTGATTCATCAAACCAAGAGGGTGTAATTTTTCAGGACCTCATCGATCTCTTCCAGCCTGAAGGGCTTGGAGATATAATTATTCATTCCGGCTTCCAGGCATTTCTCCCTGTCGCCTTTCATGGCATCGGCCGTAAGGGCTATGATCGGGATATTGCAGTGCGGCTGTGCCAACTGCCTGATATGCCGGGTGGTGGTGTAGCCATCCATTTCCGGCATATTCACGTCCATAAAGATCATCACCGGCTCGCAATGGGGTAGCTTGTCGAGGGCTTCTCGTCCGTTACTCACCAGTATTACCTCGAATCCCAGCCTGCGTAATACTTCCGAGATCAGCAACATATTGATAGGATCATCATCGGCAACCATGATGCTGGTGGGTTCCGTTATTTTTTCGATATTGGGCAGGGAGGGGTGTAAGAAGTCGTTATGCATGTTCTTTTCGAACAGTGATAATAGCGTGGCATGCAGCTCATGGATCTTCACCGGTTTGGACAGGAACTTACTGATACCGGCTTTTGCGGCCTCATGCTGGTATATGTTTTTTTCCAGGGAAGATAGCATCAGGACAAAGGGCTGCTCACTGTCAGGCCATTCTTTCTTTATTTCTTTTACAAGAGTGATCCCATCCATGCCCGGCATCTGGTGATCGGTGAGGATAAGATTGAAAGGTTCGTTATTCCGGTTGGCCTCGGTTATTTTCAAGAGGGCCTCCGTGCCGCTGCAGGCTGTTTCTGCTTCAATGAGGAAATAGCCGAATGTTTCCTGCATGAGCGTAAGGTTAGTCGCATTGTCATCCACGATCAATACCTTTTTTAGGAGGGGTTTACCCGGTAAAAGGACTTCAGGCTGCTCGTTGGCGACTTCAAGGACCAGGTGGAGGGTGAAAGAGCTGCCGTTGCCTGGTTCGCTTTCGACAGACAGGTGGCCGCCCATTAGTTCAGCCAGGCTTTTTGAAATCGTCAGGCCCAGGCCCGTGCCGCCATATTTACGGGTGGTAGAGGTATCCGCCTGGGTAAAACTTTCGAATATTTTTTGAAGTTTCTCGCGGGGAATTCCGATGCCGGAATCTTTGACCTGTACGTCCAGACTCATGTATTTTTTTCCATCCTGGGCATAGACTTCACTGGTCTTACTGATCGAAACGAAAATTTCGCCCTCGCTGGTGAATTTGATGGCATTACCGAGCAGGTTGACGACGATCTGGCGTATACGTACGGGATCGCCCAGGAATTGAGAGGGGATCGAAGGGTCGACCCGGCAAAGCATTTCGAGTTTTTTCTCGAAGGCTTTTACGGTCAGGATATCGATCGTCTCTTCGATCAGTTCATCCAGCTTGAACAAAGTATTATCGATCAGCAGTTTTCCGGCTTCGATCTTGGAAAAATCAAGGATATCGTTAATGATCCCCAGTAACCCGTAGGCGGATTTTTTTACATTCTGGAGATATTCCCTTTGCGCTTTTTGCAGTTCTGTCGTCAGCACCAGGTCAGTGAAACCAATGATTCCGTTCATGGGAGTCCGTAATTCATGGCTCATATTGGCCATGAATTCACTCTTGGCATGGCTGGCGGATTCAGCGAGTTTTCTGGCCTGTACCATCTCTTCGGTGATCTGCTTCCGCTTGATGGCGGCAGCGAGGGAAGAGGCATAGGATCGGAGGATGGAGAATTCACTTTCGGACCACTCGCGATCTCTTTTATAGGCGTCGAAGCCTACAAAGCCCCAGAACTGGTCCTGGAGGAAGATAGGGACCGCCACGGAAGACAGTAAGTCGGCCTTTTCATAGATGGCTTTTAATTGCGGATCCCGCTCGTCTTTCCTATAGCTCAGGAAGGGCCTCCTTCTTTGTAAAGGCTCGATGATCTTTTTTATATCTTCAAAAGGGATATTCGTCACGTTGACATCCGGGTTCGTCAGCCGGTAAGCATACTCGTCATCCGTCCATTCATGGGTCTCCGAGGTCAGCCACTGTTGCTGCGTTTCACTGAAATGATTCTGGAAAATATATACCCTGTCAACCAGGGCCTTACTGCCGAGGGATTGGATAGACTCGGTAATGGCCATGTCCAGGTCCGTATTGATGAGCAGGGAGTGGGTGGCCTGCGCAACGGCTTGCAGAAGCTGGTCTTTCTTCTTTAGTTTTTCATGTGCATTATTCTGCTCCGTAATATTACGGGAGGTGCAGATCAGCTTGACCACTTCATCCTCATCGAGGATCGGCTTGATGATGCTCTCCAGCCAGATATAATTACCTTCTTTCCGGAGTATGCGGTAGCGGATGGTAATGCTTTCCTCCGGATTAAATTTCTTTTTGATGTCCGGGTGACTGTAACCCGGATGGGCTTCAAACAGCGAAGGTTCATTCGGGAATACATCTTGTCCGGCGTCTTCAAACTGCTCAAGGTTTCTGCCTTGATCAAGGTCTGCAAAACCCTGGAAATCTTCCCCGTTCTCCTGTTTGCCGGAGAAAGTCATCTGTCCGGCGGATATGAATTTCTTCCGGTCATCAGGATGGACATATTGCTCGATAGACCTTCCGATCACTTCATCCACATCGTATCCCAAAACGGTCGTCACTGAGGGAGAAAGATACCAGATGGTTCCGTCCAGCGCATGCACGCTGATGATATCTTCGGAATTTTCAGCCAGTAACCGGAATTTCTGTTCACTGTTCAACAAAGCGTTTTCGGACTCCTTCTGCGAAGTGATGTCCTGGGCTATGCCGAAACTGCCCTGCTCATCCGTTATTTTGCCTTTTACGGACAGATAACGCATCCATCCCTGTTTGGTGATGATACGACAGGAGAAGGAGGTCTCGTATCCGATGCTCTCCTTATTGCGCATGGATTTTGAGAACTCATCGGATACAAGTGCGAAATCTTCGGGGACGATATACAATTGAAGGAATTCCTCCAGGGAGATCTTGGCCGGGTCTTCTTCGTCCAGTGCAAGCAGGGCTTTAAGTTCCCGGCTGAGCAGGAACTCGCCTGTTTGGAGGTCCAGCTTCCAGGAGCCCATTTTGGCATAGGTCATCGCATAGGAGAGGGTTTGTATCGCATCCTCTTTTACCTCCTGAATCTGCACCCTGTTCGTAACATCCAGGCCGATACCCTGGATCTCGTCAACCAGCCCGTTCTCATTGGTAAGCGCCAGGAACTCCCATTCCGTCCACAGGAACTCCGGGGAATTCCTGATGGGCTTGCGGATCAATAAGCGGAAGATCTTTCCGGGGTTCTTCCAGCATTCATCGGCGACCTGCCGGCAACGCTGCAGGTCCTTTGGAAAGATAGTGGTATTGAAAAGGGTATCCCGGATCTCGTCTTCCCGGTAGCCGAAAGTGTTAAGAAAAGCCGTGTTGGCATAGGTGAACCGCCCGCTCCGGCTTAAGCGGATAACATAGTTGGTCTGGGACCGTAAAATGGAAGAAAGGTATTTTTTATCGCTTACCAATTCGTTCTTCGCCTTCTGCAGCTCTTTATAGTTATTTTCCCCTTTTTTGAAAGCGGGTTCCAGTACCAGGACAATAAGACAGCCGATGGCGATGACCAGCAAAACGAGCTTTCCGACATCGATCCTGGATAGCTCCGAATTTTTTTCATCGACCATGGCGGTATAATGCTGGGTGATCCCGTTCATCAGTGACTGGAATTGCTGGTCATTATACAGGAGGTCGCGAAGGAATTGCTGTTTATTACTGTGCAATCTGGCCGAGTCGGCCACTACTAACTCCTCCCCGATATTCGTGATGGCCTTGAAATACTCATCTGTGCTGGATAGCAGTAATTTGATCGCTGAAAAATGAGGCTGAGCCTCAAGTTCGGGTGACTTTATTTGTTTTTGCAGGATTTGCTGCTGTGTTCTGAAATTGGCCAGTTCAATGGAAAGACTGTCTTTTATGGCATTCTTTTTGGGGCCGTTGCGGGGATGGTCCAGCAACAGGAACGCATTTTTGGTAATTAGCTGACTAATTGTTTGCTGATTTCCGGAAATGGAAATGTTCCCGACCAGTTCCTTGTTTTCGAGGGATTTTATGTGGTTCAGATAATATCCGAAGAAATTAAATAAAATTACTACGACAAACAGAACTATCGAAATACGAATAAGTTTGCGAAAAGGGCTTTTCATCAGGTTCAGGGTCTCCTTCCTTAAGAACGTAAAACTAGCTTTTTAAGTTTCCCGGACTACAAATAAAACCAGGGTAAATACTTAGTAAGCTAATAATCAATCACCTGCTCTTCGATGGCGGCGGGTATCTCCCTCCATTCATATTGTTGGTTACGCAATTGAGGTTCGAAGCCTGCTTCGCGGATGGCGTCCTGTATTCCCCTGGCGGTAAAACGGTGGGGGGCGCCGGCTGCGCTCACCACATTTTCCTCTAACATGATGCTTCCGAAGTCATTAGCCCCGGCATGCAGGCAGAGCTGGGCCGTCTGTTTTCCAACGGTCAGCCAGGAGGCCTGGATATTTTTTACGTTCGGCAACATGATGCGGCTGATGGCGATCATGCGGATATATTCTTCGGCGGTAGTAAGATTATGCACTCCCCGGATCCTGGTCAGCAAAGTATCCACATCCTGGAAGGTCCAGGGGATAAAGGCGAGAAAACCCTTGGCATTCGCGGGCTTTTTGGCCTGCGTGTCCCGGATCTTTACCAGGTGCTCAAATCTCTCCTGCAGCGTCTCCACATGGCCGAACATCATCGTGGCGGAAGTGGTGATAAAAAGATTATGTGCTTCATGCATGATATCCAGCCATTCCTGGGATCCGCATTTACCCTTGCTGATAAGGCGGCGAACGCGGTCTACCAGGATCTCTGCGCCTGCTCCCGGCAGGGAGTCCATACCGGCATTTTTCAGGGCTGTGAGTACGTCATGATGGTTCATTTTCTCCAGCTTGCAGATATGCGCTATTTCAGGTGGCCCCAGGGTATGCAGCTTCAAGGCGGGATATAATTCCTTCAACTGACTGAAAAGAGAAGTATAAAAATTCAGGCCCAACTCCGGATGATGGCCTCCCTGTAACAGCAACTGGTCCCCTCCCCAGCGGAAGGTCTCTTCGATCTTTCTTTTATAGGTATTTATATCGGTGATATAGGCATCCGCATGTCCGGGGATGCGATAGAAATTACAAAACTTGCAGTTGGCTATACAGACATTTGTCGTATTTACGTTGCGATCGATCTGCCAGGTCACTTTTCCGTGCGGAACCTGGATCTTTCTGAGTTCATTGGCCAGGTACATCAATTCTGTAAGAGGCGCCTGCTCAAAAAGGAACATGCCTTCTTCTACCGACAGAAATTCCCTGTTTAAGGCCTTGCTATATAATCCGGATAAGTTCATGATGATAATGCTTTGAATGAATAAGCAAAATTAACTCAGCAGGACCGGAATACAAGATTTTGTATAAATGGCTTGGGAGTGCCCCGAATTCGTGATACATTTAACGGACTCAATGCTAACTATGTGCCTTGCCTGAAAAAAATTACCGTTGCGCTTAAATCTTTGCCATCGACCTCCTGCGGGGTACTCCTGTTCCTTCAGCTGACGCTCGGCATTCTTTTCTATTCCCACCCGGTGCGGGGCCAGGAAGAGTTTATCCAGCCCGTTTCCCGGTTGATCACCAGCTTTCCTTTTTCCCTGTTCACGGGAGGAGTCATCCTGATCCGGGCTCAATATGAGGATTTTCCAGACACCCTGAGCTTTGTCCTTGACACCGGCAGCGGGGGCATTTCGATGGACTCCGGCACTTGCGCAAGGCTCCGGCTGGAACCCCAGCCTTCCGACAAGACTATCCGGGGCATTGCGGGTATCCGTAACGTAAAATTTCTATATAATAAGACCTTGCATTTACCGGGGCTGAGGGTGGACAGTCTCAATTTCCATATTAACGATTATGATCTTCTCAGCAGCGTATATGGTGAAAAAGTTGACGGGATCATCGGATTTAGTTTCCTGTCCCGCTATATCGTAAAGATCGATTATGATAGTTCCATAGTTTATGTTTACTCCCGGGGATCATTCAAATATCCCAGGGGGGGGCATTTACTGCGGCCTGTTCTAAGCAGTATACCGATACAGACCGCCAGGGTAAAGGATGCGGCGGAGATCAACTCGAGATTTTATTTTGATACCGGCGCCGGCCTTTGTCTTCTTTTGTCATCCGATTTCGTACAGGATAGCGCCCTGCTAAACTCCAAAAAAAAGCCCTTTCTCACACAGGCTGAGGGATTGGGCGGTAAGGCCAGTATGCGGATCACGACTGTTAAAGAAGTAAAATTGGGTCCTTATCATTTTCACAAAGTGCCCACTTATATTTTCGATGATGATTACAATATCACTTCCTATCCCTATCTCGGCGGCTTGCTGGGAAATGATATCCTGCGGCGATTTAACGTCATCCTGAATTATGAACGCAAGGATATTTACCTGATACCCAATTCCCACTACCGCGACTCCTTCGATTACTCCTATACCGGGTTGGGCTTTTACTGGGTCGATGGTGAAGTGAGGGTAGAAGATGTCATGAAAGACTCTCCTGCCGATAAAGCGGGGTTTAAGCCGGATGACATTATTTTAGGGGTAAATAATAACTTCAGTAAGAATATCCAGGCCTATAAGAACATTTTTCAGAACACCGGGGAAAAAATCAGGGTTGTGGTGAACAGGAATGGCGTCCTGGAGCAGCTCAGCCTCCGGGTCAAAAGTATACTGTAGACGCGAACCACAAACTTTCCATAACTTGCAATCCTTTTTAATGATCCCGGAAGGGAAAAGGGCTGGATTCCTGACAGAAAAAGGATTTAAAAATGATACAATTCGATAGATTTCAACTTGCAAACGGATTAAGGGTCATTGTACATGAAGACGTTTCCACCCCCATGGCCGTTTTAGACGTGCTTTATGATGTAGGGGCCAGGGATGAGGACCCCGGAAAGACCGGGTTCGCCCATCTCTTCGAGCACCTGATGTTTGGCGGATCGGTAAATATCGCCGATTTCGAGACCCCGTTACAACTGGCGGGCGGTGAGAATAATGCTTATACTTCCAATGACCTTACCAATTATTATATCCAGCTGCCGGCGGAGAATATAGAGACCGCATTCTGGCTGGAGAGCGATCGCATGTTGTCGCTGGCCTTCAGCGAAAAAAGCCTGGAAGTGCAGCGCAAAGTAGTATGTGAAGAGTTCAAGGAGCATTATCTCAACAAGCCATATGGGGATGCCTGGTTTAAAATGCGGGAGTTGGCCTACAAGAAGCATCCCTACCGCTGGATGACCATTGGAAAAGAGCTCAGCCATATTGAAAATGTACAACTCTCCGATGTGCAGCATTTCTTTTTTAAGCACTATCGTCCGGTGAATGCGATCCTCGTTGTAGCGGGCAATGTCAAAACAGCACAGATCCGGCAACTCGCCGAGAAATGGTTCGGGGATATTCCCGCGGGAGAAAAATATATCCGGCAGATTCCGCAGGAGCCCGTGCAACATGAGGTGCGCAAGCTGGAGGTCCGGGCAGACGTGCCATTAGATGCGCTCTACAAATGTTACCATATGGCATCCCGGACGGAGCAGGGTTATTATGTTGCGGAACTGATCACCGAAGTACTGGGCGGCGGTGGTTCTTCGAGGCTGCACGAGGCCCTGGTCAAAGAAAAGAAACTTTTCAGCCAGATTGAATGTTATCATACCGGTTCGTCCGACAAGGGCCTGCTGATCATAGAAGGCAAGCTGATCAAAGGGGTGAAGATGGCCGATGCGGATAAGGCCATTGAAGAAGAGCTGGAAAAGATCAAAGCGCATGCGATAGACGAAAAAGAGCTGACCAAGGTGAAGAACAAGACGGAATCCGCCATCCTGTTCGAAGACATGAGCGTAATGAACCGTGCCAATAGCCTGGCAATCTACGAACTACTCGGCGATGCCAACATGATGAATACGGAACTGGGCAGGTACCAGGCTATAACGGCCGCAGAAATGCTGGAAACGAGCAGGCAATTGTTCGATCCCAATAACAGCAATACCTTGTACTACTACAGCAACAATTAAAATTTGATCGGGTATAGGTAGGAGTAAAGGCTTAAAAATACCCATTTGCAGATTGCATGCAGAATAAATTGTATACGGAATAAAAGGAAAATATGGTCAACAGAACGATCGCGCCGGTAATAAAAGACGCAGTAGAATTTGAGTTAACGCTTCCTCCCTATCGGCAATATACGCTGAGCAACGGTGTGGAAGTATTTGCCATCGACCTGGGAAACCTGGATACCCTGATGATCAATTGGGTGTTTTATGCAGGCAACTGTTACGAGGAGAAAAATATGGTGGCTGCCGCAGCCAATTCCCTGATTAAAAACGGCACTTCAAAGCACAATGCTTTTGCCATTAACGAACATTTTGAATATTACGGTTCTTATTTCAACCGGGCCTGTAATCATGAAACGGCGGACATCACCCTGCATTGCTTGAGCAAGCATGTAAGCGAACTGTTGCCGATGGTGTCTGAGATCCTAACCGACTCCATGTATCCCGGCGAAGAGCTGGATATTTATAAAAAGAACAAGCAGCAACATCTGCAGGTCAGCCTCAAAAAAAGCGAATTTGTAGCGAGCCGGCTGATCGACGCCTATTTATTCGGTGAGGAGCATCCCTATGGGAAATATAGTTCCCTGGAAGATTATGCAGCCCTTGAAAGAACAGAGCTTAGCAATTATTACAAAAAGTATTACCAGCATGGCCGCTGCCTCATCTTTGTGGCCGGCAAGCTACCCGCGGGTATTTTAGAGGAGCTTGAAAAGAATTTTGGCGGCCTCCAGCTCCGCTCCCATCGTGCTGAAGCGGAGATTCCGGATCATCGGATCCTTCCCGCCGCGCAAAAAAAGTATACCCTGCAGAATGATCCCAACGGGGTCCAGGGTTCCATCCGTATCGCCAGGAATTTTCCAAACCGGCATCATCCTGATTTCCAGAAGATGCAGGTGTTGAACAATGTTTTCGGCGGTTTCTTTGGATCCAGGCTGATGGACAATATCCGGGAAGACAAAGGATATACGTATGGAATCTATAGTTACCTGGTGAACAGCAAACAGGAGAGCGCTTTGATGATCAGCACAGAAGCGGGAAAAGAGGTCTGTGCAGCGACTATCGAGGAGGTCTATAAAGAAATGAAGTTATTAAGAGAAGAACCGATCGATGACGAGGAATTGCAAATGGCCCGGAATTATATGATCGGAACCCTTCTCGGGGATCTCGACGGCCCTTTCCAGGTAGCAGCCCGATGGAAAAACATTCTCCTGAACGGGCTGGATGAAAATTATTTTTATGAGGGTATTCGTATAGCAAAAACCGTGAGTCCGGAAGAGCTGCAGGCACTGGCTGTTAAATACCTCGATCCTGAAGCCTTCTTTGAGCTGACGGTCATTTGAGGATCGTTGACGATGATTTGACGAAACCTTCTTACCTTGAAAAAAAGCCCATGAACTTCCTTATCAGGATCATTGTTACGGCCGCCGTTGCATTTGGTTTGTCTTCGGTCCTTCCCGGTATCCAGATCGATACCTTCCTGACGGCCATCGTGCTTTCGATAGTGCTGGCTATTTTCAATGCCTTGCTCAAGCCGCTACTCATTATTCTTACTTTCCCCATCACTATTCTTACTTTGGGTTTATTCCTTTTTGTCATCAATGCGGGCATCATCCTGCTGACGGCTAAATTCGTGCGGGGTTTCCAGGTTTCCGGTTTCTGGCCGGCTCTTTTATTCAGCCTGCTCCTGTCGGTGCTCGTATCCATCCTTTATAATAAGGACCGGGACCGGGACAAGAAGCGCGACGACTAAGTTCTAAGGCAGGAGGCGCGAGGTAGTTTAGTTCCGTTTAAAAGGTTTAATTTCAATAGTATGAACTTTGACAGAAAAGATATTTCCGACGAGGAACTCATCCTTTTTTATAAGAGCATTCTATTGCCACGGATGATCGAAGAAAAAATGCTGGTCCTGTTAAGACAGGGGAGGATTAGCAAATGGTTCAGCGGGATCGGTCAGGAAGCGATCTCGGTAGGCGCGACCCTGGCCATGCGGGAAGATGAATGGATCATGCCGCTGCATAGGAACCTGGGGGTGTTTACGACACGCGGGATGCCGCTTAGCAAACTATTCCAGCAATGGCAGGGAAGCCGGGAAGGTTATAGCAAGGGGAGGGAAAGGAGTTTTCATTTCGGAAGCAGGGAACATGCTATCTGCGGCATGATCTCGCATCTGGGACCCCAGTTGGCGGTAGCGGATGGAGTGGCCCTTGCAAGCAAGCTTCGGCAGGAAAATAAAGTATCCCTTGCTTTTAGCGGTGAGGGGGGAACCAGCGAAGGCGATTTTCATGAAGCCCTCAATACAGCGGCTGTATGGGGCCTGCCGGTCATCTTCCTGGTNNATGGTCTGAGTACCCCGGTTGCCGAACAGTATGCCTGCGAAAACCTGGTGGATAAGGCCCGCGGCTATGGCATGGAAGGCGTTCAGATTGACGGAAATAATCTCCTGGCGGTCTATGATACGATAAAGGGTGTGCGGGAATATTGTATTAGCCGGCAAAAGCCTTACCTGGTGGAATGTATGACCTTTCGCATGCGCGGGCATGAAGAGGCCAGCGGCGTCAAATACGTGCCCCCGGAGAAACTGGAGGAATGGGCCGAAAAGGATCCGCTTAATAATTATGAAAAATGGCTGCTGGAGGTGGGCGTTCTGGACGCGGGTTCGGTGGCGCTCTTGCAGGAAGATACCCGTCAATATATCGAGTCGTCGCTGAATGCCGGCTTCGCAACAACGACCCTCGTTCCCGATACGGAAGAAGAGCTAAGGGATGTGTATGCCCCGCGGGTGGTGGCTGGTGGCGGGGCGATGGTGAGCGGTGAGGCAGAAGTCCCTCAGAAACGCCTGATCGATGCTATCAGGGAGGGTCTTTTCCAATCGATGCAGCAGCATTCCAACCTGGTCTTAATGGGTCAGGACATTGCCGGTTACGGAGGCGCTTTTAAAATCACCGAGGGGTTTGTCAGCGAGTTTGGCAAAGAGAGGGTCAGGAATACGCCGCTTTGCGAAAGCGCTATCGTGGGCTGTGCGCTGGGGCTAAGCCTGGAGGGGTTCAAGAGCGTGATGGAGATGCAGTTCGCCGATTTCGTCACTGCAGGTTTCAACCAGATTGTCAATAATCTCGCCAAGATACATTACCGCTGGG
>PLXD01000411.1 GCA_003151295.1 Chitinophagaceae bacterium
CTCGCTGAACTGGCGGATCATATTCGTGAATTTGCCCACATTGGCGTCATCCAGCGGCGCATCCACCTCATCCAATATACAGAAGGGAGCGGGCTTGATCAGGTAGATAGAGAACAATAGGGCCGTTGCCGTCAGGGTTTTCTCTCCCCCACTGAGCTGGTTGATGGAAGAAGGTCGCTTGCCTTTCGGCTTGGCTACGATATCGATACCGGTTTCGGCCAGGTTTTCCGGATTCTCGAGTACCAGGTCGGCGGTATCCTCTTCGGTGAACAGGGCCTTGAACACTCGTTGGAAATTCTCCCGGACCTTGTTGAATGTGTCGAGGAACTGTTGGTTAGCGGTGGCTTCCACTTCCTGGATGGTCTGCATCAGGCTCTCTTTGGCGCCCACCAGGTCGTTTTTCTGTTCCATGATGAACTCATAGCGTTTCTTCATTTCCTGGAATGCTTCGATGGCCGTCGGATTGACCTCGCCGAGGTTTTCCATGCGTTTCTTCATCCGGTCGGACTTCTCCTGTAATTCTTCGACAGGAGCCTCCCCGGTACGGAGTTGATCGATGATATCGTCCAGGTTGATCCTGAACTCCACGCTAAGCCGTTCCTTCATGCCTGCCAGTTGCAGCTTCAGTTCATTCAGCTTGTCTTTGATGGCTGCGAGCAGGTGTTCGAGCTGCTCTTTTTCTTTTACCTTGTGACGCAGCTCGCTTTCTTTTTCGCCGAGTGTGTTACGCAGGTTATAATAAGCCTGGTCGGTCTGGTTGAGGGTCTTTTCATCTTCTTCCTTCCTGCGTAGTAGCTCCACCAGCGATCTTTCTGCATTATCCAACAATTCCCCACTCTCGGAAATACTCTCATGGGTTTGTTTGAGCTGCGAGGAGTTTGCCTCCAACTGGTTACGGAGATCATTGAGCTGATTGCTCTTGAATTCCAATTCCTGTTTGAGTGCATTGATACGGCTATGCTGACGGGTGGACTGCAGGTTGAATTCGTTGTAGCCGGCGGAGACATTGTTATAGGCTGTTTCCGCGTACCGGTAATCTTCTTCTGCAGCCTGCATTTTCTCTTTTAGTCCTGCGACCACCTTCACGAGTTCGTTCCATTCCTTCCGGGTATCCTCTATGGAGGCGATCGTCTCTTCCAGGTTCAGCTGGACTTCTTCGAGTCGGTCCCTGGAAGAATCCTGGGAGGCATGCAGATTCTCGATCTTATTCTGCAGGGAGAAGACAAAATTGGTGAGGCGGTTGATCGTGTCCTGCGTTTCCCGGATCGCCCTTTCCTTGAGTTGCTCGCTGTACCCGATCACTTCATTGTGCTTGGCCTGGATGGCCGCCTTCAACTGGTTGACAACGGCTTCGCGGACGGCAACTTCTTCCTGCAATTTTTCAAGGTTCTTGGCGCGCCCTATCTTTTTGCCTTCGAAAAGACCGATACTGCCCCCCGTGAGGAAATACTTTCCTTTAACATACTTGCCATGCCTTTCCAATATGACGGCGCCATTACTGTTCTCAAGGGCTTCTTCATTTTCAGCGATGAACACATTCCCCAGCAGGTGTTCGGCAAGCCGGCGGTATTGGTTATCGACCTCGATGACATCCAGGGCCGGAATGGTGCCTTCAGAGGAATGGGCAGCGACAACAGCCTCCCCTTCGAACCGGTCCAGCAGGAAGAAATTAGCCTTGCCCTTTTTATTTTCATCCAGCAGATGAACGGCCTGTAAGCCTTCCTGCAGGTTGTTCACGACATAGTAATTGAGATAGGGTTCCAGCACATTCTCCACGGCAGTGCGGAATTCCTCTTTCACATAAATGATATCGGAGAGGATCGGCGCAGAGTGGTTCCATGCCGGGTTCTTGTGCAGGAATTTGATGCTTTCCGGGTATCCTTCCATGGAATCGATCAGGCTCTTCAGCAGCTCATGCTCGTTTTTCTTTGAGTCCAGCTTGCGGCTCTCGTCAGCCAGCTCCTGCCGGAGTTTTTCCAACTGCCCCTGGGTCTGCAGGATATTTTCCTTGGTCTTTTCATGATGTTCCTGCAACTGCTGCAAGTCGGTCTTTTTGCCGTCCAGTTCCTGCTCTTTGATCATCCGTTCTTCTTCGAGCTGTTTGAGCTGGCTGTCCCGGATCATCCTCTCTTCTTCCAGTTGCCGGATAGATCTTTGCAGGTTCTGGATGGAAGTATCGGCCACGGCCACTTTTTTCTCGGCGTCGAACTGATCTCGCTGAACCTGCGCGTTATCGCGGCGGAGGGCATCTACCGATACCCGTTTCTCATCGAGGACCTTGCGCGTCTCGTCGACAGATATCTTGTGCGCCTCCAACTGCTCCTGGATTCCGGATAATTTGTTCTCTTCCTCGCCGACTTGCTGGCGTGTGAATACGATGCTGTCGTCCAGGCCCTTCAACTGCCCCTCGCCTTTAAGCAGGAATTCCTGCAGGCTGTTTTCCTTTTCCTTAAGGAAATTAAGACGCTGGGAAGCCAGGTTTTTTTCGTTCTCTTTGGTCCTCAGATCCCCCAACAGGGCGTTAAACTCATGCTGCATCGACTGGAGGGCCCTTTCCTTCTCGATGAACCCGAGCTTTTGTTGTTCCACATCCGCCTCTTCCTGGGAGATCACGGCTTCCAGCAACACCCTTTTATTGGTTTCTCTTTCAGTTTGTTCATTGAGCTCGCGGTAGGTGAGGTTAAAGCCTTCCAAAGCGGCCTTGGCAAGCTCGATGCTCAATTCGCGGTATTCCTTCTTGATCTCGTAATATTTCTCGGCTTTCTTGGCCTGGTTCTCCAGGCTCTTCAGCTGGTTATTGATTTCGAAGAGGAGATCTTCGATACGGGCCAGGTCCTGCTCCGTAGCGTCGAGCTTCTGACGGGCCTCTTTTTTCCGGGTCTTGTAGATGGTGATACCCGCAGCTTGTTCCAGCATACGCCGCCGGCTATTGTCCTTGTCCTTAATAATATCGTCGACCATGCCCAGCTCGATAATAGCATAGCTGTCGGTGCTGATGCCGGTATCCATAAAGAGGTTCTGGATATCTTTCAGCCGGCAGGTCACGTCATTAAGCCGGTATTCACTCTCTCCACTCTTGTAGAATTTACGGGTCACCGTAACCGTAGTGAATTCCGTTGGAAGCAGGTTGCGCGTATTTTCAAAGGTCAGGCTCACCTCGGCCAGCCCGGAGGCGGAACGGGTCTTGCTCCCGTAAAAGACGAGGCTTTCCAGGTTTTCCGAACGCAGATGGCTGATCTTCTGCTCCCCGATCACCCAGCGGATAGAATCTATGATATTGCTCTTCCCGCAACCGTTAGGGCCGATAATCCCCGTGATCCCCTCATCGAAACTGATAAGGGTCTTATCTGCAAAACTCTTAAACCCCTTTATTTCTAAGCTCTTTAATCGCACAGTCAGAATGTTTAGTCAAACGGCAAACCTACACTAATAATGTTTAATAATATTGGAAAATGAAGGGGGGTGGGAGAAGCTGTTGAAAAGTAGTTAATAATTCGCTCAAAAGCCCGCAGATACTGGATTCTAGTGCCGGACAAGGCCTTCCCGAAGTCCCTGGCGGAGCCCCCTTCCAAAAAACCTGCCGCTCTTCCAAAAAAGACGACCTTTGCCGGAGATTTTCAGCCAAAAATAATTTTGCGATTGGCAGATAGGTGGAATTCTTCTATATTTAAAAAAAATCAAGATTCAATACCCAAACAATCATCTATGAATAATTTTATCGTTCCCATTGATTTTTCCGAGACTTCCAAGAATGCCGCCCGGTTTGCCGCCCACCTGGCTAACCGTGTGTCGGACGCACATCTTATTCTATATAATGTGTTCGATACGGTCGAAGGCGGCTCTGATGGAAGCCCCCTGGGGACCACCGAAGACGGCGAGGACGCTGCAAGAAAGACCATTATGGAACTGGCCCTCCAAAGCGTGCAAACGGAACTATCTACCATCACAACCGCCCGGATCTCCTGCGTGGCCGAAGAAAACAAGCATTTTGTGGATACGCTGGAAGACTATGTCAAAAAGAATGAGATCCAGTTGATCATTATGGGCATCACGGGATCTACGCTCCTGGGACAGATCTTTATGGGAAGTAATACCCTGAATATCGTAAACAGGAGACTGGTGCCGGTCATCATCGTGCCGCCGGATGCACATTCCAAATCCGCCGACAATGTCATGCTGCTTACGGATCTTCAGGATGTAGAAACCACGGTTCCTATAGAATCCGTCAAGAAAGTGCTGCAGGTCTTTAACCCCACCCTGCATGTGGTAAATGTAGATAGCGAGCATTATGTGGACCTGACGGAAGAATATAAGGCGGAGCGGTTAAAGCTGGAAAATATGCTGGCAGGATTCAAGCCTGAGTTCTATTTTATCCGTATGTTCGACTTCATGGAAGCCATTAACCAGTTCGTAGACGACAAGAAGATCGATATGATCATTACTATCCCTAAAAAACATTCTTTCCTCACTAATCTTTTCAAGAGCACGCATACATCCAAGCTGGCTTATCACAGCCATGTGCCGATCGTTGCGATCAATGTATAAAGACTGCTTAAAATAAAATCAAAAACCGCCCTGAGTTGGCGGTTTTTTCAATATCGCCCTGCTTATTTTTTCCGAACAGGCAACTCGTAGGATCGGTTGAACGTACTCTAGTCAGAGGCGATAGGGCCTCAGCAAAACAGCTTTGTTCCGGTCACAGTCGCCATTCCTCTGCACAAATAATGCATTTTTGAAAAACCGGCAGTAAAGACTTTTCCGTCCGTTACTTTAATCCGTACCCCTATTGTTTAGCGCTAATAGCTGCTACAATGGTTCTTGCTGGCTGAGGCAATGGAAACTGCCCAGCCCCCAAATAATCTCCGTAGAGTCGATACCGATCACTTTGCGGTCCGGAAAACAGCCCGCGATGATCTGCAAAGCCTTTTCATCCTTTACGCAACGGAAGGTAGGCACGATCACCGTTCCATTGGCGATATAGAAATTGGCGTAGGAGGCCGGCAGTCGCTGATCCTCGTAGATAACCTCATCGGGCATCGGCAATTCTACGACCGTAAGTTGTTTGCCATTTAATAAACGCATTTTTGAAAGGTCTCTCAGGTTGTCCTGCAGCAGTGAGTAGTTCTCATCCTGCCGGTTCTCCTCCACAACGGCCAGGACGGTATCTTCATTGACAAACCGAACGGTATCATCGATATGTCCGTCCGTATCATCTCCGATAATCCCTTCTTTCACCCATAAAACCTGCTCCACTCCATAATAGTTCATCAGGGAAGTTTCGATCTGTCTGCGATCAAGGGAGGGATTGCGGTTCTTATTGAGCAGACAGCAGGTGGAGGTGATCAGTGTTCCCTTCCCATTAAAATCCACCGAGCCGCCTTCCATGATGATACCCGGATAGTATACCGGGATATCCAAGGCCTTGCCAATCAGCGTGGGGATGACATCATCCAGGTCGAAGGGCGGGTATTTGTTTCCCCATGCATTATAGTTCCAGTCTACAATTATTTTCCGCTGCTGAGCCGACGGGTTAATCAGAAAAGCCGGCCCATGGTCCCGGCACCAGGCATCGTTCGTANNAAAAAAAAACGCACACGGCCCAGGTCGGCGCCGGCTTCCTGGAGAAAACCGGTAGCAAGGGCCCTCATGGCTTCGTCACTTACATTAATACAGACTTCCTCATGCGGGGCCAGCTCTTTAATGAAACGGCAGTAATAAGGATAGATCGCATGGATCTTTCCGGGCCAGGAAGCCTCCTTATGAGGCCAACTGAGCCAGGTAGCCCTGTGCGGGGCGAATTCCGCAGGGAAATAATAACCGAGTTGCTTGGGATTCATTGATTGTAATTGGTGGTTTGGGGCTGTAGCTGTTTTCATGCCTCATCGTC
The DNA here is from genome assembly GCA_003151295.1 of Chitinophagaceae bacterium. Lineage (GTDB taxonomy): Bacteria > Bacteroidota > Bacteroidia > Chitinophagales > Chitinophagaceae > Puia. Next base: position 5,888 of record PLXD01000411.1, read on the forward strand.
AATATACCTCTTCGTGATCGGCTGGTAGGAGTCAATACGCCTATCCCGCATAAATGGCCAGTGCGTGCGATAAGTGTCCGTTTTAACCGTATCGATCTCCACGACGGCTACCTCCTCCTGGTCATGAGGAGCTTTATATAAAAGCGTTCCAAAAGGATTGGAAACGAAGGAACCGCCCCAGAATTTCATCGCCCCGTCCTGCTCGAAGCCTACCCTGTTGACACTTACCACGTGCACTCCATTGGCAATGGCATGGCTGCGCTGGA
>PLXD01000658.1 GCA_003151295.1 Chitinophagaceae bacterium
ATAGACGGCTACGCGGGGATAGAAATAGGCCACGAAGAAGGTGGTGCTATCGATCATTCCTTCACGCCCGCTGTGTTGAGCGATCTGGTAATGCCAGTCAAAGCCCAGGCGGACGGAATCATGGGGAAGCAGAGGGGCACCCAACGCTACTTCCTGCCAGGTGACATGAACATAAGGATCGGGCAAGGACCTGGATTGTCCATTCTCGGAATAGGCGTCGATATGAACGCCTGCATTCAGGTAGCCGGAATCGGTATCCCCATACCTGACCGCACCCGGCCGATGGATATTTTCAAGGAGTTTGAAGACGAGGCTCTTAAGGGTATCCGGGCTGTTATTGATATAGTTGATCTGCTCACTGCCACGGATGGTCCGGTCCGGCGGCATCGCGCTAAGGGTGATCGTGTAACGTCCAAAATTCTGCCAGTAATGGGAACCCGGGGATCCGTCCGGCGAACGGGTGCCTTTCGTAAAGGCCTGCTGCACATTTCGCGGTATGTATAAGGACTGGGCGTGAGAGGATAGGATTACTCCGCTTAGAATAATAAATAAAACGAATCGAATAGGCATAGCCAGTTTGTATTTAATAGCCGGTTGTGTTTAATAGCCGTTTGTGTTTATATGATTAGCAGCCCGAAATTATAATTTTATCGGTTTGCATCCGATTTTTAATAAAGTTTCCACTCCTGTTCGGCAAACGATAGATATTGTTGCCAGTCATACAGGAGGATGCCATGTTTACCTGCTCTGATATGGTATCGGATGGTTTCGCCGACCGGCTGGTGCAAAGGGGGAAGGCTCTCCGTTCCGATCCCTTTTTTGCCGAACAGGGCATATACGGGTCCGGCCTGCACAGCGCTGGTAAATTCTCCCTTCGGGTCCGACCAACGATCTTCTTCTGCGCTGGCGACATATAAGGGGCGGGGTGCTATCAGGGAGAGCAATTCATGCTGATCCACAGGAAGGGAATCGGCGTGATCGTTGTATTTTTTATACGCCGGAGCAAACCAGTAAGGAAACTGGTCATTCAGATTCCTTATGGTCTCTCCATATATCCTGCGGGACAGGGCGGCTCCGCCCTCGCCAGACTCATTGGAGATGATGATGCTGAAACGGCTATCGGAAGCCCCTGCCCAAAGTGCGGCTTTGCCTAACCGGGAGTGCCCCAGCAGGGCTATTTTTCGGGAATCGACGGACCTATCCTGTTCCAGGTAATCCATGATACGGCTCAATCCCCAGGCCCAGGCGCCCNNTATCTTCAATGCTTCGCGCAAGCGACTGCGTATGCCCGCCTTCCATCCATCGCGGTTGTCTTGCTCTATGTCCCCATTCCAGGCTGTGGCCACGCCGAATCCATGAGAAATGATCTCGTGGACAGGCCATGCGGGATCGTCCGGAACGAATCGGTTGCCCTTAAAATTATAACCCAGGAATAGCGGAGCCGGATTGCCGGCTTTTGCGGGGAGAAATAAGAGAAGGTCGATAAAGACGGTGGTATCTGCAGGGCTTAGCCAAATCCTTACCAACCTGCGCAGGATATTTGTATCTTCTGCCAGCTTGCCGGACTCCAGGGTCGTCCAGCGGATCCTGATCTTTTGTGTCGGATAGCGGCCATAGACATTCTCTTCAAAAAGATGATAGAGCCAGGGGCGCTGATCCGTCCTCCATTGACGCAGAGTGGAAACTTTTTGGCCGTTCGCCATCAGCAAAGGATCGGGCAGGCGATAGGGCAGGACCTTCGATTCGTCAAGATTGGTCCCACCCGGGGGCTGACAATAGGATATCCCGTAGCCTGCCAAAAAGAATAAAATGATCATCAGACGTATCATGAAAGCGGCGTTTAATCCTTTTCGACGAGCTCATCATCTATCTTAAAGACATCCACTTCTCCCAGCAAAGGAATGGCTTTCGAATCCGTAATATAGATACGGATTGCGGAGGCTTGCTGTTTCGGAAAACTGAGAATGCGCTNNGTTGCTTCCTGCTTATAGGAAGAAGTTCCGTCCTCACCGATCGTTTCAAAGGTAAAGCTCTTTACCCGTTGTCCCATCCGGATTGGTTCTTGTAATACTATACAATTCACGATCTCGGGTTGTCGGAATTTTATTTCGATATAGTTCTTTTTATAATCGGCTCCTAAAGAAAGATAGGTTTCCGCGTCTTTATCGGACAGGTTTTTCGTGTTCGACGACAACGCAGTGCGGATAGTCGTACCCGTCTTCCTGGCGAAGGAATAGCTAAAGCTCTTATCGCGAAGTTCTTTGAATCCCATCAATGCTGTCGAATCGAAAGAGGTGAAGTGCCCTCTTCTGTCGGGAGGAACATTCAATAAAAGACAAGAATTCCTGCCTACCGATTTCAGATAGAGTTCGAATAACTGTTCCGGAGTCTTGACCTTGCTGTCTTCTTCGCTGTGATAAAACCATCCCGGCCGGATGCTGACATCGCTTTCTGCCGGTAGCCAGACATGGCCATTTTCATTGCCTTTGTTTAGGGTATCGGGACTGGGGGCGCCGGCACCTGGTTGAAATCCGGCCGTATCCAGGAGGGCCCAGTTGGTCTTCCCGGCGATCCCGCTCTCATTGCCGACCCAGTGAATATCGGGACCGATATCGCTGAATACGACGGTATTGGGGGCCATCATCCTAAGGGTGAGCTTGAACTTGTTCCAGTCATACACCATTTTTTTCCCATTGGGACCTTCCCCGTTGGCGCCATCCCACCAGAACTCGAAGAAGGGGCCATAGCGGGCGACCACTTCCTTCATCATATTTATGAATACTTCATTGTAACCCGGTGTGCCGTATTGAGGATGGTTCCTATCCCAGGGCGATAAATAGATGCCCATCTTCAGGCCGAACTCCTTGCAGGCTTTGCTCAATTCCTTCAGGACATCCCCCTTGCCATTCTCCCATTTGCTCTTCGCCACCGTATGGGTGGAATATTTGCTGGGCCACAGGCAGAACCCGTCATGGTGTTTCGCCGTGATGATGATGCCTTTAGCGCCGGCAGCTTTTGCGATCCGGCACCATTGCCGGCAATCCAGGTCCGTGGGATTGAATACTTCTTCATGCTCGGTGCCCTGCCCCCATTCGAGGTTGGTAAAGGTATTGGGCCCGAAATGGGCGAACAGGTAGAACTCCATATCATGCCATTCCGCCTGTTTATTCGAAGGCAGCGGAGGAAGGGGCTTCACGTTACTCTGGGACCTGGCTGCGCCGGACATAAGGAGCAGTAATGCGAACGAACAGATTTGTATCTTCATCAGCTTTTTATTTACCATTCAAAAATAGGTTTTCGAAAAATAGATTGGGCAAAATAGATTGATTAAACTAAGGATTTATTTTCGACCTTTCTTCATCGGTCAGCTTTTCCGGGTGTCCCCAGCCAGGCTTGCCGAGATCGCAGAAATCATGATAGTCCTTCATATCCCTGACCAATAATTTGGTCAATTCCTTTACCTTGTATGCATATTTTGCTTCTCCCGAAAGATCGGTCAGCTCATAAGGATCTTCCTTCAGGTTGAACAACTGCACCCGGGTATCGCCATTGACATTATACCGGATCAGTTTATAACCGTCCTTTTTGATCCCTCTTTGCAGGTTGGAATAGGCAAAGAACAAATGATCCCTGGGTTTGGAAGGTTTTCCATAGACCCTTTTGGCTATTGATTTCCCTTCCAGGCCGGGAGGAATGCCGTATCCCGCCAGCTCGCAGAGGGTGGGGAAGAGGTCGAACAGGTAGCAATAACCGCTGTCCTGTATGCCCGCCGGGATGCCTGGCCCAGCGATCACGAGCGGAACGCGTATGCTATGGTCATAGAGATTCTGTTTGCCCAGCAATCCATGCTGACCGACGGCCAGTCCGTTATCGCTTGCGAAAACGATCATGGTATTGCCGGCTTCGCCGTTCTTTTCGAGTTCATCCAACACCCTTCCGATTTCATGATCTACTTCGCTGACCATGGCATAATATGCGGCTATCTGTCCCTGTACGGCTTCTTTGGTCCGGGGATGGGGCAGCAGTTCTTCGTCGCGGATATTCAACTCACCGTTATCGAAGGGATGGTCGGGTTTGTAATTCGGCGGCAATTGTATTTGGGTAGAGTCGTACTGGTCCCGGAATTCTTTTGGAGCGTGACGGGGGTCATGGGGCGCTGTGAAGGCGACATAGGCGAAGAAAGGGTTGGAGGCTCCTTTTTGTTCATCGAGGAACCGGATAGCGGCATCGGCATAGTAGATAGAAGAAAAATGATCGCCCTGAAAGCCTCCTTTATAGGCGCCGCTGGAATCATAGTGATGCAGGAAGGGTTTCCAGTGGCCGCCTGTTTCCGGGGGATGCATGCCCCCGAAGAAAATATTCTCTCCTTCCCCGAATCCCCGGTTAAAGGCCGCCGGCCCGTTATGCCATTTTCCTGTTTCAAAAGGCGTATAACCCTGGTTCCAGAAATATTCGGGCATGATGATATCGCTTGCCGGGATATATTGTCCGTCGAGGTGTTGGTGGAAAAGGGTTTTGCTTGTCATCAGCATGGCCCTGCTGGGGGAGCAGATAGCACCCTGCAGACCGCCCATGATATGGTTCTGGGTAAAGGTCACTCCCATTTTCATGAGTCTGTCCATATTAGGTGTCAGCACTCTTTCCAGTCCGAGCGCACCGATAGCGCTGAAACGTTGGTCGTCAGTCAGCAGGATCAGGATATTGGGATGCTTGCCGGGAGGGACCGTCGGTTTGTTAACGTCCCGGACATCAGTCTGGCGAAAGCCGCAGCACATTCCAATTCCCGCGAGAAGGATTCCTGCAATAAAGATCTTGCGATTCATCTGCATATTTTCATCTTAAAATACTAAATGGAAACTTTGTATCAACGAATCGGGCATGCCTGCAAGATGCCTCTTCCTCTCCATTGTTTATAATGCTATTTTCCCCGAGTTTTCAATTATTTTACCCAGGGCGCAGCCTTTACGCAGCGGAACCCGGTATGTTCAAGGCCCGTGTCCGGGGAGGTTTTCATACGGGCCGATACACGGTAACTGGCGCAATAGGAAACGTAACATAGAAATGAGCCTCCCCTGACCGTATGTTTGGGAGTAGCGGGTTCTTCCGGGTCATAGCTTTTGGGAGGCCCTTTCGGGTTCAGGGCAAGGGATCCCGCGATCTTTTTATAATAGCCCGCATCATACCAGTCCGAGCACCATTCCCAAACATTCCCGGCCATGTCATACAGGCCATAAGCGTTCGGCGGGAAGGAGGCGACGGGTGCGGCGCGGTCATAACCGTCTGTGGCCAGGTTCTTGTCCGGGAAATGTCCCTGCCAGGTATTGGCTTTCGGTTTGCCCTGGTCGATAGGTTCGCTTCCCCAGGTGAAGGGCTGGCCGGTCAATCCCCCGCGAGCGGCAAATTCCCATTCTGCTTCGGTCGGAAGACGCTTGCCCGACCATTTTGCATAGGCGTTTGCATCATCCCAGGATACCTGCACGACGGGATAGCGGTCTTTACCCTTGATCGTGCTGCCGGGCCCCTGCGGGTGCTTCCAGTCAGCTCCCTTTACCCAACTCCACCATTGCCCGACATCCTGTAAGTCCACGGGCCGACTGGGCGGCGTGAATACCAGGGAAGAGGCAACAAGCAGGCTGTCCGGTGGCTTAGGGGTGCCCGGCGGCAATTGTTTTTTTAATTCCTCCCAGTCGGGCTTTCTTTCGGCCGTGGTGATATAGCCGGTTGCTTCCACGAATTTCCTGAATTGTGCGTTGGTCACTTCGGTGGCGTCCATCATAAATGCATCGACTCGCACCCGGTGCCGGGGATATTCGTCGGTCCGCCCTTCTTTATCGGCTGCGCCCATTAAAAACTCCCCGCCGGGTATTGATACGATGCCTTCTGTCGAAGCCACTGTTCCTGTTTTCGATGCTTGTGAATCCGGGACGGAATGATTGAGATCGGCGGGCGAAAATTTTAAAGGGTAGCGGGCGGGTATGTTTGAGGTGCAATGCAGGTTACTATCCGCCGCCTTCTGCTGTTTATCGGCGGAATTCTCTTGCTTCCCGGGGGAGGATTGGCAGGCTGCCAGCCATACGGCTCCGCCCGCCAGCAGCGTTATGACTTTACTCTTCATGCAACAAAGATATTCATGGAACGGGGATATTCCCGGTTTCTGTCCAGGACTGCAAAAATCAATATAGTATCGGTCGGGATCCGGGCGTCCCGTATAAAAGGTCTGCTTATCTTCGCTGTCACAGACGGCTGGAAGTTGATTGTGGAAAAGAATTGAAGGGAACCGTAGGGTATGCATGAGTTTTATATACTAATATAGGAAGCAGAAATAAAATATAAGAAGCAGAAATAAAAAATCAACAAAGCATGAAGATGAGTTTCGTTTGCATAAGGTTGGTACTGGCGCTTAGCGCTTTTTTATTGGGTATCTTTTTTACAGGGACTACCAAGGCGCAGGATGCTAAAAATACAGCCGGCCGCTACCCGATCATTCCCTATCCCGCACAGTTGGAAGCGGCGGTGGGTGAGTTCAAGATAGACGGTCATACCAAGATCCTTTCACCTGATTCTGCTTTCAGGCAGGAAGCCGAATTCCTTATTCAAATGATAAAGGAGTATACGGGAATTCGTATGGCACTGTCTAACAAGGGTGGCATAACCTCGTATCCGCCATTAAATGACAGGGATACTGAAAATTTCAGTTTTATTGATGGGGCGATCTTTATCCATGCCGACAAAAGCGTTCAATCGCCCGAAGGCTATAGATTGTCTATTACACCAAAGAAGATCATTATCTCCGCTTCCACACCCGCAGGAATTTTCTATGGGGTGGAGACGATCCGGCAATTGATGAGTGGAACTGCGGCCAAAAAATCGGCTCCCGGAACGCTGTTATTACCGGCAGTATCCATCATCGATGCGCCGGCCTATTCCTGGAGAGGCCTAATGCTGGATGTGGCCCGACATTTTTTTTCCGTCGATTACCTGAAGAAATTCGTCGACCGGCTGGCGCTGTACAAAATGAATGAGTTGCACCTGCATCTTACCGATGACCAGGGCTGGCGAATCGAGATCAAAAAATATCCGGCGCTTACTGAGCAGGGCGCCTGGAGAACCTATAATAACCAGGATTCGGTTTGTTTCCAGCTTGCGAAGGACAACCCGGATTTCGAGCTTGATAAGGAACATATCGTGCAGCGTAATGGCAAGACCCTGTATGGCGGTTATTATACCCAGGAGCAGATGAAGGATATCATCCGGTATGCTGCCGAACGGCACGTAAATATCGTTCCGGAAATAGACATGCCCGGTCATATGGTAGCGGCCATTAAAATTTTTCCCTGGCTGACCTGCCAGGACAGCGTCTTCCGTAAAGACGATCTATCCAGCCCGANNCCGATCTGTCCCTGTAATGAAGCTACTTTCGGATTTGCCGAAGACATCTTCCGGGAGATCGCCGACCTGTTTCCCAGCCCCTATATTCACCTGGGTTGTGATGAAGTGCCTAAATCCACCTGGGCCGCTTCGCCTGCCTGCCAGGAAATGATGAAGCGGGAAGGGATCAAAACCGTCGAGGAACTGCAGAGCTATTTTGCCAAAAGGATGGAGAAATTCTTCGAAGCGCATGGTAAACGGATGATCGGCTGGGATGAGGTGATGGAAGGCGGCATAGACACCAGCACCATCGTCATGTATTGGAGGGGCTGGGTGCCCAATGCACCTCTCGATGCGGCCCGCCAGGGCAACCAGGTGATCATGTCACCCACCGATCCGATGTATTTCGACGCATGGCCAAACAAGAATACTTTACACAGCGTATATACCTATGACCCGGTACCGGCTAAACTGACAGGTGACGCCCGGGATAGGATCATCGGCGCCCAGGCCAATATGTGGACCGAGCGTATCCCTTCCGAAAAGAGGGCCGACTATATGGATTTCCCCCGGATGACAGCCCTGGCAGAATTGACCTGGACCCATCGCCAGGATTTCGATGGTTATCTCGAGAGGTTGGACACGCATTATAAAATATGGGATGCCCTGCATATTCATTACCGGCTGCCCGATATGGAAGGTTTTACCGGGAATAATGTTCTCATCGATAGCGCCCTGTTCATGGTGAGTCCGCCTGCGAAAGGACTCACGGTCCGGTATACCCTCGATGGTTCGTTTCCCACCATGCATTCCCCTTCGTTGAAGACGCCGCTGGTCATCAGGAAGTCTTCGGATATCAGGCTGGCCGCTTTCACGGCCGGTGGAAACCGGGGAGACATTGCCAGCATACAGTATAAAAAAGTAAGCTATGCTCCTGCTGTCAATCCCGGATCGGTGCTGGACAAGGGACTAACCTGTGTCTATTATAAAGGGGTTTTCAATCTGACCGGGAAAATGCAGGGGGCAACTCCCGCACATACCTATATAGTGGATGGGGTGGTCGTGCCATCGGACATCGATGCGCCTTCCTTCGGACTGCAATACACTGGCTATATCGATATTCCCGAAACGGGTGTATATAGTTTCTACCTGAATTCCGATGACGGCAGCCTGCTGCTGCTCGATGGCAAGACCTTTATCGATAACGATGGTTTTCACAGCGCGCAGGAACGCAGCGCCCAGATAGCTCTCCGGAAAGGATTGCATGCTTTCAACCTGGGTTTCATCGAAGGTGGAGGCGGATATGCCCTGCAGTTGAAATATAGCAGGCCGGGAGGGAAAGAAGAGCCTGTGCCGGCGGAGTGGTTCAAGCACTAACGTTAAGATACATTTGTAAGGCATCGTTCCGGAAGATATTCATCATTCCCGAAGACATTGATCATTCCTGAAGACATTGATTGGGTTCACCCACGTGCATGCAGTTGCGCACCGGCGCTGGTCCTCGCGAGGGTCTAGTGCGTGGTTTTGTGTCTTGCGTTTGCCGGGCTATTTGTTGTAGCGGTGAGTGGGTTCGCTTGCGGAGGCGCCTCATGCATCAACTGCTGCACGTGTGCAAGACCTTATTACGTCTGGAGAAATTCATCTTTGTTGAAAGTTGAAAGACTGTGCTGCCTACGATGTTGCTATCGAAGCTGCCCTATAAGTGTCTTATACCGGTAGTATATCGGAAAAGCCGCCTCCGCAGCACCCATCCATCACCATCCAGCCAACAAACCAGGACATTAGGATGGGTCGAGGACCAGCGGCGTTGCGATATACTACCGGAAAAGGAATCTACCGGAAAAGGAAGGGAGCCTTAGGCCACGGCTTCCTGGTATTGTTTCAGGAAATCACGGGGTGTCAATCCCTTCAGTTCCTTAAAATGTTTGTTGAAATTGGAGAGGTTGTTATGTCCGCTGTTATAGCAGGCTTCCGTTATATTATGCCGGCCATCGATTAATAATTTTGCCGCATAGCCGATCCGGATCTCTTTGACGAAATCGATCAGCGTACGGCTTGTCTTGAGCTTAAAATATCGGCAGAAAGCGGCGGGTGTCATGTGAAGCAAGGAGGCTACTTTCGGCAGAACGATCTCTTCCCTGAAATTCTGGAAGATATAGTCGTAAACGCAATTGATCCTGTCTGCGTCCCTGGAGTTTTCAACACTGCTGAACCCGGGTGTCGCCAATACCTTCTGATGTTTGGACTGGGCCAGGATATCCAATAACTGGAGCATTAGTGCGATCCGTTGCAAGCCCTTTGAGAACAGCATATGCTGCATCAGCATCCTGGCTTCCGCCACCGTAGGGCCCGAGAATCGTATGCCCTTGGAAGCGTTATCGAACAGGTACGAGAGGTGCATTGCTTCCGGCTTGTTTAACAGCTCTTTACCCAGGAAGTCGGGAAAAAAATGGACCACAAAGGCATGCGGAAGGACAGTAGGATCCAATTCCTTATAAAACTGCCAGCAGTGGGGAACATAACTGCCGATCAGGACGAGGTCGGAACCCTTGAAATCCTCGATATGATCCCCTATAAAACGCTTACCTGCAGCATTTTCTATCAGAGCTATTTCAAAATTGATATGACATTTGAGGTGCGTGTACTTTTTGGGCTCTATATGCTCCGAGCGGATGGTGAAAGATTGATCTGGAGGAAATGTGAAGTTTTCAAATAAATAATCCATAACAAGTTTATTTACATATTGCAATCGGTTGCATGCAATTTAGGGTAAAAAAAACACCGGTAAAAAAAATTCTGATACTTTTTTATCCTTTTTTGATAGAGGGCGGAGGCATCGGCGGCCAGAGGAAGGGGTCAATGGATTGGCAGGCAGTTTTATACCTGCTTGAACATGAAGATGAAATGTTCCGCGTGGGAGAAATCGTTCTTGTTATAGAATTTAAAGGAAGGCATGAACTTATTGGTCATCAGGAAGATGGTGGGGAAGCCGTTCTCTTTTCCCCATTTCTCCGTATGTTCGAGCAAGGCTTTGCCGTAGCCAGACCGCTGCTTTTCACTGGAGATGAAAAGTTCGTCAATATAGAGCTGGTCTGCCGTCCACCAGGTTTTGGTATGTGCAAAGAGGGCGCCTGTCATCTCCTGTCCCTCCCATACGGTGAAACCGACGAATTGCTTTGTGTCGGCATATTCCAGGAGGTATTTCTCCGCTTTTTCCTGTTCCCAGTTATATCTCCAGGGAGGCTGGTTGTAAGATTTTATCAATAAGCGGGCGCAATCGGTAATGTCGTTTTTTGTGAGATCTTTAATATTCATACAATTCTTTCATTCAAGGCAAAAATCCGGTTCTTTCATTGGCTTTGCCTTATTTCAATGCGTGGCTGTCCGATAAGGCTCAGCAATTATCCAGGGCGTGCTGCAAGCTTATGGCCAGGTCCTTTGCATGAGGTAGTTGAAACATGGTTTTATGGTCGCCGGGCACTTCATAGACCATGACCCCTTTGCGCGCGTAGGCACCCCATCCCAGGTATTGGGGATCGTCCACGAAGTAGAGGCGGTGATTGGACCTGAACAGATATATTTTCCCGTCAAAAGGTTCAAGCATGTATTTCTTGAAAGCCGACAGGTGCTTTTCATTGATCTTATTGAAACGGACATAAATCCCGGTGGCTTCCGGTTTCTTTATCATACCGATCTTCTGGCCGAGTTCGACTATATAGTCCGCCTGGTATTTAATGGTGGTAATCGGCCGGTCAAAAAATGATTTGGTGAAGAATAATAGTTTAGGGAACTGCCGTTTCAGTTTCCTGGGTAGTTTCACCGACCAATCCTTATTGTATATAGTGGTTTCCGCATTGGTATCGAACATGGCAAGCAATTTCACTTCCTTTCCCATTGCGACAAGTTGCTTTCGCATTTCGACGGCGACATATCCGCCGAATGAATATCCTCCGATCGCATAGGGGCCATCGGGGTTATGCTCTAACATCTCGTTGATATAGTGCCTGGCGATTTCCGACATGTCATCCAGGGGCGTCTCATCTCCATTGAGGCCGTAGGCCTGCAAGCCGTATATCGGCTGTTCTTTATCGACATAATTGGCCAGGGGGCTGAAGTTTAAGACATTCAGGCCGTCCCCGTGAACGATATAGATCGGCATCTTATTCCCCGTGGTCTTGATAGGGACCAGGGATTTCCAGATCTTATCCGTTCCCGCTTCTTCCTCCATGGAATCCACGAGCAATCTAATAGTAGGGTATTTGTACAGGATAGCCAGGGGCAGCTTTTTGCCTGTCTTTTTTTCGAATTTGGTCATGATCTGAACAGCTATCAGGGAATGACCGCCCAGTTCGAAGAAATTGTCGTCGATCCCTAGTTTATCCATCCCTAATGCTTCCTGCCAGATCGTTACCAATATGCTGTCCATGGCATTTCGCGGTACTGCATACTGATCCTTTACCTGCTCCGTGGCATCGAATTCCGGCAATGCCTTTTTATCAATTTTCCCATTCNNCTGTTGAAGGGACCGTTCGGAACGATATACCCTACCAGGCGCTTTTTGCCGTCCGGGTCCGGCTTGGCCAGGACGACGGCCTGCTTCACCCACTCGCATTGCTTTAAGCTGCTCTCAATCTCTCCCAGTTCTACACGGAAGCCACGGATCTTGACCTGGTCATCCTTTCTGCCTATGAACTCCATGTTCATGTCGGGTGACATCCGGCCCAGGTCTCCTGTGCGGTACATTCTTCCACCCGCCTGGCTATTAAAAGGATCTTTTACAAATGAGTAGTCCGTTTTCTCCCGGTCATTGGCATAACCTCTTGCGACACCTACGCCACCGATATATAATTCTCCCACGACGCCGATGGGTACGGCTTGTAATTGCGGATTGAGAATATAGAAAAAATTGTTTTGCAGGGGCCTTCCGTAGGGTATGCTGCTCCAATGGCTCCGGGTCTCTTCCACCGGGTAGAAATTAGACCATACGGTTCCTTCGGTGGCTCCGCCCAGGCTGATGACGCGTGTTTCGGGAAAATATTTTTTGATCCGGTCTGGCAGATCAACGGGTATCCAATCCCCGCTCATAAATACCACACGGAGGGACGTCTGCCTGTATTCCTCTCCTGTCAATTCCAAATCTCTCACCAGGTAATCCAGGGTGGTCGGCACAGAGTCCCAGAAGGTGATCTCATAGCGCTTTAGCAGGTCCTGCAGGATCTTTACGTCTTTTATTTCCTTTGATTCTGCGATAACGACGGTAGCGCCTGCGGACAGGATCCCGAAAATATCGTACACCGAGAGGTCGAAGCACATGGATGTAATGAACAATAAACGGTCATCCGGTCCTATTTTGAATTCCTTATTGACCCATTGGACCAGGTTCACGGCCATATGGTGTTCTATCATGACGCCTTTTGGCCTTCCGGTAGAGCCCGAAGTATAGATGGTATAGGCCAGTTGGGTAGGGTCGGCTTGGATCCCCGTATTGCCGTCGTCATAGCCGTCCAGTTCTTCTTCTTTCATCTTCAGGAATCGACCCTCCATCATGCCTCTTACCGGGTAATCGTAATCGGCGAGGATGAATTGTACGGATGATTGTTTCAGTATGTATTCCTGCCTGTCCAGGGGGTATTCCGGGTCGACAGGCACATAGGCCCCGCCCGCCTTGAGGATGGCGTACATGCCGATGATCATCTCGAAGCTGCGCGTTACTACCAGGCCGATATTATCCCCGATCTTTACGCCTCGTTTTACCAGGAAGTGTGCGAGACGGTTGGCCCGTCTATTAAGCTCGTCATAGGTGACTGTCTTTTCCCTATGTCGAAGAGCGATCGTTTCCGGGGTCTTGGCGACCTGCTCTTCGAAGAGGTCGACCAGGGTCTTTTCCCGGTCATAAGGGGTCAGGGTGTCATTGAAATTCACCAGGATCTCCTCTTCCTCTGCCGGAGTGAGCATGGGCAGCGCTCCTATCTTTTGGGTGGGATCATTTACAAGGGCTCCGAGAAGGGTCTTGTAATGTTCGATCATACGCCCGATCGTTGAAGGCTTATACAATTCGCTGTCGTAGGCTACCGTACCCCGAAGGGCGGTGGTGGTTTCCCTGATCGTAAAACTGATATCCGGTCCCTGGCTAATGGGCGGAGATAATAATTCAGCTGCCTCCAGCCCGTTAAACATGACCTGGAACAAAGGATTACGGGCCATGTCGTGTTCCTTCACGATGGCCTCTGCGATTTTCTCAATGGGTATATAGGCCTGTTCAAAGGCTTCCCCGGTGGTCTTATTTACACGACGCAGCAAGTCGGTGAAAGGCATATCCCCATTCAGCTCCGTACGCAGGGCCAGGATACGGATACAGGATTCCGGGGATGAAGTAGTTGGCTGTTGTGAAGAAGGGACGGAATATCCATGCCCTACGCAAATATCTTCCTGGTTGCTGTAACGATGCAAAAGGACCTTATAAGCACTCAGCAGGACAACGAAGAGCGAGGATCCTTCTTTCTGGGCCAGGTCTTTCAACCGATCCGTCAATGCTGAATCCACCAGGAAATGACTCGTCGCATAAGCGAGTTCCTGCACCGCAGGCCGTGCAAAGTCGGCAGGCAGTTGTAGCGTCGCAACGTCCCTTAAACTGTTTTTCCAGTATTTGACGGAGAGATCGAACAACTCTTTTTCCGATATGGATATATTAGGCATTTTCAACAAATTAGAAGGTGGTTGATAAAATAGGGTCGCTGGTCGTTCTTTAGAAATGGAAGTGTATAAGAGTCGGTTCTTCTTGAGCACTGGAAGTGCAGAGGCAGTTAATTATAGGAAGCAAAGTAATAAAAAAAATGAATATTTAAAATAGTAACCGTACAAATGAATCTGATTTTATCAAGGAATGCCCATAATATTTCCTTTAGTTTGGAATTTGTAGATCAATATCGATATTATGGTAGAAAAAAACGGGCTTTTTTAATTTCGAGGCAAGTTGACAGGCATAGTCCTCCGATAATCCGATCTTATGCAGGAACCATCGCTCGTCGTCCAGTGCCGTCTCATTCCTGTTAATCCTTTTCACGTTTCTGATATTGCCCGAAAGCCCCCGCCCATCGGCTTTTAATACGGCTTCTTTCCCTGTCCATTCCTCATAAAAATACCGTGTGGGATTTCCGGAGTACATGATCCGATCCCATTCTGGCACAGAAAACAAATCCTGGAAGTCAGACAGTTCCAGCGGCCTGATCCACTCGATATCTATCCCCAGCCTGGAATCCCTGCTAATCGCACAGACTACCCTATTCCCGGAATGGGACCAGTTAAACTCGGGACCTCCTGTGAGGAAGGGACGTCCGTAAGGGGAATAGGACAGGTTGCGAAGGTCGACGGTTTCGCCGTGGTCCTGAAGGGCTTTTTTCAGGAGATGCCTGCTGATCACGATAGCCTGTGAGTCCTGCCAGCGCTTTGCGGCCAGGGCCTTGATCCTGCAAGCTTCCGCCAACTCCGACAGCAACCTGTCAAATGCCTTTTCAGGCAGAGGAACCCGGAATTTCGTTGAATAAATACAAATGGGCATTACAGAGCCTTTTATGCGTTTAATTTCTCAATATACGCAGTAACAGAAATAGTTCTGTATATTGTAAAAAAAAAATACCGGTTAGTGGTATTTTTTTTTACGGTTTTATTTCGTACTTATGCATTTCCTCTGCAAAACCTGCTTTTTCAAAACCAGCCTCTGCCAGACCTTCAGGATTCATTAAAACGAAATTTTGCATTAAATGGCACTCGACATTTTCAATACCGACTTCATCCTGCGGGAAAAGAGGTATAGCTGGATAGATTACGATAAAGGGATCAGCATCATACTGGTGGGGTATGGGCATTCCCTGACGCTCCTTTCAAATGCCGGTATCGATTTCAGCACATCCCCCTTTTTTACTTATATAGGAATGTTCCTTTACGGATTCCGGATGCCTCTCTTCTTTATCATCTCCGGGGTATTCCTGGCGGGTAGCTTATACCGTANNCACGAATAACATCCTGTATCCGCTGATCATCTGGGGGTTACTGGAGATTACGATACAAGTGGCGACCTACTATCAAAAAACGCATATCATCGATGCCCGTCTCTACCTGAGCCTGTTCATTCATCCGCGGGAGATCGGCACCGGCCATCTTTGGTACCTGAATGCCTTGTTTATCATCGGCGTTATTTATGCCTGTCTTAAAGAAAAGCTGAAGATGGGTCCGATCCCGCAGCTGATGCTGGGGCTGGTCCTTTATTCGGTGTCGGCTTATATACATGTCCATGATATCGAGGGAGGAATGCTGACAGATCTCTTTGCATTTTATATTTGGTTCGCCCTGGGAGTATTTGTCTCTTCCATCGTCCTGGATGAGCGGAACGTGAAACGGTTCGCGTCATTAAAAATATTCTTTCCGTTGGTGACGGTCTTTATAGCGATACAATACTATTGCACGTTCCTCAATCTCACGGCAGGACAGGGTCATGATGATTACGTGGAGCACAAGCAGCCTTTTCTATTCCTGGCGGAGGCCCTAATCGGCTGTATCCTGTCGGTGAATATTTCCTTCCAGTTGCAGAAGCACAGGATACTACGTTTCCTCCGGGTCATCGGATTCCACTCGTTATTCATCTATTGCATGCAGATTTTGATTATGATGGTGGCGACGGCAGTGATGATAAAAGTGCTTAAGGTGACGAACATTCCTGTCCTGGTCATCGTGGTATGGGTCTCGGGAATACTTCCGCCCATGTTCCTGTATAATTTCTGCCTTCGCTTCAATTTATGGAGGCTGTTCACTATTGTCAAACCGGAAAAGGAGATTGCTTCGTTAAAAGAGAATGATAGGATCCCTGTCCATGCAAAACAATAATAGCAAAATGCGACCGTGTGCGGACCCATCCAATAACTAGGGGCGATGTAGGCTATTCCATATTATTGTAAATACATCGGTGGCCTTGATGGGGTTTGACGGATCGGCTCTTTCCCGGAGGTCTTCGATCAGCAACGGCCAGAAAGCAGGCGGGGTTTTCGTCGCACCATGAGATCCTTTGATAAGGGTCGCGTCCAGGGGAATGACATCCATTGTGTACCGGAATCCGGCTTTCTTCCGAAGTAGTTTATAGGCTGCCCTCAGTTTGGAGGTGATAAACATTTCTACGGGATCGTAGCCCGGCTTTTTATGGATGTCTACCACACGGGCGTAGTCAGGGGCCAGCTTGTCGTCGAACCAGAAATAATAAGTGAACCAGTGATCGGCGGCAACTGTCAGGACCAGGTCGCCCGCCCGCTCATGATCGATGTGATAAGCCGCCTGGGCCTGCCTATCTAGGATTAGTTCCAGGCCGAGCGTCTTTTCCAGGATCTCCCTAACTTTACCGGCTGCAGTCGGGTCATTAATATAAACATGCGCAACCTGGTGATCGGCCACCACAAAGGCCCGGGATGCACCGGGATCCAATAGTTCCAGCCCTCTTTCCTTACGTATCTGAAGGAGGCCCTGTTCCCTGAACAGCCTGTTGAGATGAATAGGTTTGCTGACCGGCGTGATCCCATATTCCGACAATAACAGGATAGCGGCATTCTTCTTACTATAGAAATTCACCAACTGTTCGACCACTTTGTCGATCTCATTCAATTCCCCGGAGATGCGGGAAAGATCGGGGCCGAATTTCTGCAGGCAATAATCGAGGTGCGGGAGATAGATGAGGGTGAGGGTGGGATCGTATTTATCGTCCGTCAGCATAGACGCATCGGCGATCCACTGGGTAGATCTGATATTGGCGCCGGGCCCCCAGAATTGGAAAAGGGGAAATTGCCCAAGTTTTTCCTGCAACTCATCCCGAAGTTCTGCGGGGTGCGAATAGCAGTCGGGCATTTTGCGGCCATCGGCCAGGTAATTGGGTCGGGGCGTCACCGAATAGTCGGCTGAAGTATACATGTTGTACCACCAGAACATCTGCGAGCAGGTGAAGGAGGGATCTTCTTTTTTGGCTTTTTCCCAGATCTTTTCAGCCAGTACGAGTTTGTTGGACTGCTTCCAGAATTTGACTTCGGCATCCTCCCGGTCATACCAGCCATTTCCTACGATGCCGTGTGTGGAGGGCCATTCCCCGGTAAGGTAAGTGGATTGCACCGCCGTCGTCACGGCCGGTAACATGGGTTCGATGGGAGTGAGCCTCCTTTCTGCCACATAGTTTTTCAGGAAGGGAGTATGTTCGCCGATCAGGTTGGCGGAAAGGCCTACAATATCAATGACGATGGTTTTACGCATAAAGGTCGACAGTTTATTATTATTCCGGCTGTGATTACCTGTTCCAGCGGGTATCGGTCTCAATCCAACTGCCGCTTGACCCACTCCAACTCCCTGATGATCGATTCCTGCAGGGGGAGTTTCAGGGAGGGGTCCAGGACTTCCCAGGTGTAGGTCTCGACTTCCAGGTGCCGGGTCAGTTCTTCGGTCTGCTGGATCTCCAGCACCTCCCGGATATCATCACGTGTGGATTGCAGCAGACCGAAATCCTTTTCAAATACCGGCACATGAAAATGAGCACGCCATTCTCTTACACCGGGGTTGCGGTAATCGGCCAGGGCTTCCCCCAGGTCCGGATAACGCAGCAGGTCCCCATCCTCTTTTTTAGCAACAACCTGGTGCAGGTATACGGGCTCGTTATACTTAGAAAAAGCGTCTCTCAGTGCCTCTCTTTCAGAAGGCAGGTTGCCCATATGTGCTTTCAGGGCGGCGCTGATCTGTATTTTGCCGACTTTCAATCCCTTTGCCCTTAATGCCGATACCATGTTTCCATGAGATTCATAGCCGATCGCAAAATGGCAGACATCATAACATAGGCGCAAATGGTCCTTTATAATATCTTCAGCTTGTCCGGGGGATACCCCAAGGGCAGAACCAATGAAGGGAATTCCGGACGGCAGGAGGTCATTTTCGAACCATTGTATGAATTCCATGCCTGTTTCCAACAGGCCGTCAGGCTCGGGCTCCACATCCAGGTGCAGCAGTTTTCCGGAATGCCGGCGGATCTTTGCCAGATGTTCCACCACTTCGAGAATATGCCGCGTGGCCTGTTGCCTTACCGCTGCCAGGGCGATGGCCGACGGATGCCAATACCGGTAAGAGAGGGGTGAGGTGGAAATCCCTCCGTCCATATTCTCAGGCAGGATCTGTTCCAGGATATGAAACATTCTCAACGTATAGTCCACCCGGTCGCGGGTGGTCCAATCGGGCGCGTGGACCTGGTCTTTTACCCGGGTATGATGAAATCCTCCGTAGGGAAACCCATTCATGGTGAACACATAGGCGTCGTTCTGCTCCATCCACTGCCTGAACCCGCTTAGCTGTTCCTTCCCGATGAGTTCCAGGCTCGCCTCATTGGACAGCCTTAACCCGATTCCCATGGGAGCGTCCGGGGACAGGGCCTTCCTGATAGCAGGAAAACAGGTCTGCAGGGCTTTGAAATGGTCACGCCAGTTCTCTCCCGGGTGGATATTCGTACAATAAGTTAGTTGTCCTGCGCTTGTTAACATATACGTTTTCGCTTGTTATCACATCAACTTTAATTTTTCCCCCGCCTCTTTCAGCAGCTGCACATCTATCTCATGCACTTCTTCTCCCATGCCGATATCCGGCAACAGCATGATCGTCAGCCGTCCGCCAAGGTGTTCACGGAACTCCTGCAGCCCTTTAAGGACGGGGCTATCTTCCCCCGAGACCTGCATCAGGGGATGGGTCACGGCAAAGCCGAGTCCTTTTAACACCCGCACGATCCTTTGGGCTTTGGCTTCCGACAGGTGGCCGGATACGGCTGAATAAACGCTGTCCAGCGCGATCCCCATCGCGACAGCTTCCCCGTGCAGGATCCCGAAATGCGTGAGCTGCTCCAGTTTATGTGCGCTCCAGTGCCCAAAATCCAGGGGCCTGGAGGAGCCCTGCTCAAAGGGGTCGCCACCTGCAATGTGTTCCAGGTGGAGCTTCGCGCAGCGTTTTATCAATTGCTTCATCACCGGAAGATCGCGACCTGCGAGATCCGCGGTATGCGCTTCGATCCAGTCAAAAAAAATGGCATCCTTGATCAGCGCTACCTTGATCGCTTCGGCGATACCCGAACGCCAGTCCCTGTCAGTCAGGGTGGTCAGCAGGTCCGCATCGTTAAAAACGGCAACGGGAGGCGCAAAGGTTCCCAGGAAATTCTTCTTATTAAAATGATTGATGCCGTTCTTGACGCCCACGCCGGAATCGTTCTGGGATAATACGGTCGTGGGTATGCGTATATGGCGGATGCCCCTGTGGGATACGGCTGCAGCATATCCGGCCAGGTCCAGTACGGCGCCTCCGCCGATGGCAGCAAGATAGGAATGCCGGTCAATGCCATATTCATCTATAGCGGCGACGATCCTGTCGAATAAGGCAGGATCGTTTTTGGCGGCTTCTCCGCCCGGTACGATTAGCGGGGCGCCTGCCAGCAGAGTCTCATCGAGCCTGGAAAAATAATGCGCCAGGTCTGCACGGAGCGAGGGATGGGCATCCAGCACTCCTTTATCGATCACGAAGAGGATCTTTTGGGTGATTCCGGCTATCTTCTTTTCCCGGAGGAACTGACCGAAGACCGTATTGGGATCCCGGAAAAGGCCGGAAGTAAAGTAGACCCTGTATTCGAATTTTACGCTGAAAGACTGTTCTAAATAATCCATACGATTCAAATGCTGATGCTTACTGATAAAAGATATTCCAGCTATTTCAGGTCACTGCAAACAGCCTGGCCAACCATAGGGATAAGGGAAGTAAAAGTACGATGATCAGGGCGAGATACAAAGAATCACAGGCGGCGGCCCACGATGCGTTCATCAGGATCAGGGCGATGACCCCTGCTTTGACCGCTTTGCCTATATTTCTGCCTACCGGCTCCCGGATAGCCGTAAACAGAGGCTTGAAGATCATCCATGCGAAAGGCGCCAGGAACAGCAAGGTCAGCGGCGCGGCGCCTTTTCCGACAGCGACCGCCAGGATACAACCGATCACCAGTGTATAGAGCGCGGCGGCGAAATAAAGGAGATTTCTGCTGCCTCCATGGACTTCTCCCCGGCTGATCATGGTGATCGAAGCGATATAAAGAATGGGTACGCATGCAATATGCCAGTCCTGTGCTATCGCCGCAGGTAAAACGCTGATGCCCAACAAAAGGTTCAGCCCCCTGCAAAGACCCATATTCAAAGGGCCCAGGAAGGTATGGTGCTTCCCCCATTTGTCATATAGCAATGCCGCCGTGGCGATGAGGCCGGCCAGCAGACCCGAGACGGGATGCACCCATAAAGCGATTAGTATCCCGGCTACGAGTAAAACGAGGCCCAGGATCGCCGCTTCCCTTCGTTTGATGAGACCCGATGGGATAGGGCGTTCAGGTCTCTCCACGGCATCGAGCGCCGCATCGAAGACATCATTGAAGACCACCCCGCCGCCATAGAGACCGATTGTGGAAAGGGATAGTAACAGCCCGGTGGCGATTTTTTGCGAAGGGCTGAAACCGGGGGATCCGAAACCGGAGGAACCGAAAAAACCGGCGATGGTTGCGCCGGCCAGGACATCGGCCACAGAAGTAACTATGTTTGCAGGCCGCATAAGCCTTAGATAGCCCGTTATTTTTTTCAAGAGGACCGCCTTTAGCTGATGATGATAGATGATTTGTCGATCCTGGGCTGCTGTCCTCCGCGGAGTATGGTATTGCCTTGGAACTTACCGCTTTGGTCGATTTGTTTCACCGTTTCGAAATCGGCCTCGTCGATCTGTCCGCTCTGTGCAAATGCGGTGATGGCATTACGATAGGTAACCATCCTGATATCTTCGTCGCTGATCCCCCTCTCCTTCATCAGGGCAGCAGTCTTCGGAACCGCCAGCGGATCGCTGATCCCCCAGTCGGCCGCAGAATTCACCATGATGCGTTCCGTGCCATATTGTCTGACGATCTCCACCATTCGCTCGTTGCCCATCTTGGTGAAGGGATAGATCGTGAAACCTGCCCAGAAACCCCTGTCCAGCACTTCTTTTACAGTCTCTTCGTTATTGTGGTCAACGATCACATGATAGGGGTCCAGTCCGTGCTCGATCGCAATATCCATGCTGCGTTGCGTCCCTTTTTTCTTGTCGCGGTGGGGCGTGTGTATCTGCACGGGCAGCGACGCCTCTTTGGCCAGTTCCAATTGCATGCGATAATATTTCTCCTCTGCGGGAGTCTGGTCGTCGAATCCGATCTCCCCGACTCCTACAACACCCTCCTTGTAAAGAAATAGCGGAAGTATTTCCATAACCTCTTCCGCCAGGCGCTCATTATTGGCTTCACGCGAATTGAGACCGATGGTGCAATAGTGTTTGATGCCGAACTGGGAAGAACGGAACCTTTCCCAGCCGATAAGGGTGCTATAATAGTCCCGGAAACTGGCAAGGCCGGTACGGGGTTGCCCCAGCCAGAAAGCCGGCTCGATCAATCCTACAATTCCTGCGTCCGCCATGGCCATGTAATCATCGGTAGTACGGGAGGTCATGTGAATATGCGGGTCGAAAAAGGACATGCCCCGGATGCCGCTCAGGTCCGTCGGTACATAATTGTGAATCGGGGTCTCTTTTTCATTTGAATGATTGCAGCACATATTTAAATACGTTTTTACGCGAATTGAAAAACGGGATTGAAACGCGAATGGACGCGCCTTATATTTTTTCACCAAGTTCCGCAACTTCCCACAGATAAGGATTGATCGCACGACCCGCGGCCTGCCGCTCACGGGCATAGTCGTTTAAAATGCCGGCCAGGTTTTTGTTAGCGCGCCGCTCCAGCCCGGTGATCTGTCCGATATCTTTGTCTGTGAAAAATGCTTTCATGACGAGTTGGTTCCAGGCCGGCTCGTCTAGCCAAACGGCAGGGTAGGGGTTGCGATGAATGATCGCTTCCAGCACGNNTAGGCCAGCACGGGCAGCGCGGAATAAAGAGCTACCAGCTCATTCATTTCCGCGGCGGAAAACAGGTTCTCTATTTTTTTGATATATGCGTTCTTATCGGCAGGGTCGGGCTGCATGAGGAGCCAGACGCGGGATAACCTGTCGAGAGACCAATCCTGTATGTAGAGACCGGGCCGGCTCCCGTCGATCTCCTGCTGTTCGGCGGGCGTGACGACAGGAACATTTTTGCCGGTTTTCCTGGGCATGGCCGTAAAAGCGAGGGCAAGCTGCGTTCCGACGGCCTCTTCCTTTACAAGCGTGGCCTTGGCGGACAACCATTCCCCGTTCTCAGCGCTTAGGTTACGGTATATGATCGATTCGATCAGTGATGCAAGATTTTTCATATTCCTCCCNNTGATGATCAGCAACCCGAAAAACTCCCTGGTCTTTTCTATATAGGGCTTTGTAGCCTGCATGGTCTCTACGATGCTCGGCCTTTTATATTTGACAATCCAGTCCTTGACTCCGTCCTTCGAAAAGAAAAGAAGGGTGGCATAGACCAGGTAAAAAGCCATCGCCAGCAAATACGCCAGGGGATAGTACTTCTTAAAAATGGCCAGGCCGCAACAGATTGCAGCTACCATATAAATGCTCACCCATAGCCAGGCGTCAATGTCATTGAGATTCACATAGGCGAATGCCAGGAACGAGATCAGGAACAAGGTATTCAGAATGGTCAGGAACATATACAGAACTCTTTTTTGATACCACAAATATAATCAACCTATGAAGCTCCCGAACAAAGGCGTTCCCCGTCCGTCATTTTTTCCCGGAATGGGCTTTTTGGATCGAATTCAGCTCTTCCAGGGTCCAGGCTTCCTTTCTGGATGCATTCTCCTGCCTGATGTTCTTTACATCTTCGGGGAATACCAACCCGTCATGGCCTCCCTGGTTGCCCAGGCTGACGCGGATAAAGCTGAGAACGGAAGCGATATACTCATCATTATGCTCGTTCTGCGCAGGCATTACGTCGGGATATTTTATATTGTCAACGGGACCTTTCAGCCCATGTAACAGGATCC
Source organism: Chitinophagaceae bacterium (assembly GCA_003151295.1). Classification (GTDB taxonomy): domain Bacteria; phylum Bacteroidota; class Bacteroidia; order Chitinophagales; family Chitinophagaceae; genus Puia. The sequence goes on from PLXD01000658.1 coordinate 23,400, forward strand.
TGATGAGGGGTTCCTTATCTCCCTTGACCAATGGGGCGCCGGCAAGAGGGGGGGCTAATTTGGAGCTGACCCCCTTCCCATCGGGACCATGGCAGGTGGCGCAAAGCTGGATGAAATTAGAGGCTCCCAGAAAGACCAGGCGCTGGTCGTCTTCGTCCATTTTGGCGGTCAGGTCCCTTAGCTCTTTCATCGAATCATCCCCTTCATGGAGGCTCTTGGTGGCAGCCCTTACGATCATCGGGTTACCACGATTAGCTGCCAGCAAATCGTTAAGAAGGGTCCTGGCCCTGGCATCCTTGCTGTAACGCAGGGATAAGGCGAGCTGAATTCGCGTATCTGCACTGGAATCCGCTTTAAAGGATTCAAGCGCTGTTAATATCTGTGCGTCGCCTTTCTTCAGGAATGGTTCGCTGATGCGGATGGCGGCTTTTCTTACCTGGGGATCTTCATCTTTAAAAGCGGCTATCAGGGTTTCCGGATCGATGGCCTTCAGTCCTTCCAGGGTCCAGAGGGCGTGCACCCGGGCGACTGCTTCCGGGGGATGGTTCCAGAATTTCAGCTTTTCCCAGAAGGATCTTTCCCCGAGCGCCAGCTCTTTCAGGGCCGGTACCTGCGATTGGTCGTTCTGGATGATCAGTAATTTTTGTGCATTATCCCTCCACCATCCATTGGGATGCGAGAGGGCTGCGACCAGTTCCGGTCCGCTTGCGTCCAGCAGGCGGGGAGCAGGGCCCGGGGTATAACCGTCATGCACGAGACGATAGATACGTCCCCGGTTGATATGTTTATCCAGGTCCTTTCGGCGGATCTGGGGATTTATATAGCTGTCGGGTTTTGTCCAGGCGCTCTCTTGGATGATGCCGTGGTACATATCGACGATATAAAGGCACCCGTCGGGACCCGTGGCGGTATTGATGGGACGGAAGTTCATATCCGAGGAGGCGAGGAATTCCCGTTTGTCATAGGCATTTTTGAGGATGGTCTCGCCGGCGCTGTCGATCGCTTTGGCACGCCGGATCAGGCGGCCTACGGGCTCACAGATGAAAAGATCGCCAACCATGGTGGCAGGCAACCGGTCCCCGCGGAATACGGTTTGTCCGCAGGAAGCCGTGAAATGGTTCAGCGTACTATCCGGTCTCAGCCGTCCTTGCCCGCCCTGCACATCGGGTGTGGCGATGATCGGGTATACCGAATCGAAATCGTCTGCACGCTCGTTCTCGAAATCGATCCGGCCATATGCCGGGTTCTGCTCGAAATTGAGGGCCGGAGTTTCTCCGCCCGCCGAAGAAAAGTAGAGGCGGCCATAATTATCTTCGGTAAGACCCCATTGCCCGCCCGGTCCCGTCGATAGGGTATCGACGTCCAGTTTGCCGTTGTTATACCGGTAGCGTACAGGATTAGACGTTACATAGATCCAGTTGTCTATATCCCAGATCAGCCCGCTTTTCTGATGTTCCAGATTGGCGTTGTCGGCCGTATCGTTGTGATAGACCAGGGTCTTCTCGTCGGCTTTTCCATCGCCGTTCGTATCCCGGTAGCTATAGAGGTTATAGGTATAGGTCTCATTGACCACGAGCCGGTCATCCAAAGCCAGCATCATGCGAGGAAGCACCAGGCTATCGATGAAGATCGTGCTCTTATCCATTTTGCCATCGCCGTCCGTATCTTCCAGCCGGGTGATACGGCAGATGGGCAGTCTTTCGCCTGTACCGTTTATATCCTGCATATAGCTGCGAAATTCCGCAACGTATAGTCGTCCGTTACCATCCCATACGATAGCCACCGGTTCCTGGATCTGGGGTTCGCTGGCCACCAGTTCGAGGTGGTAGCCCGGGGGCAGATGCATGGTCTTCATGCTCTCTTCAGGAGTACGATAGGCCGGATCGGGATTGGGATCGATGTGTTCCGGTCTGGGCGGCGCCGGCTCTTCTATTTGGGTGTGCTGTTGACAGGAAAACACAACAAGGGATAAGAAAAAAGCGCATAGGGGCAAAAAAGATCTCTTCATAACTTCTTATTATGGTATAACCTACAATGATCTGCTATTACGGCTTCCGTAACTACCATTAAATTGACTGTTTTCGATGCTATTTTGACGGCATCGTAAACACATATTCCTGGCCTGACTTTGTAGGAAGGTCGTATTCGTAGGTCTTACGCAAAGCGATTCCTTTCAGGGAGGCTTTGGCTGAAATCACCGGTTGCTTTACGATGGGAACCTCGAAAAAGGGATTGGGGTTGTCTCCGGTCGCCGGTGACGCTCCCTGCAGCCGGAGGGGATCGTAAGATCGCAGGCGGCAATTGCCACCCAGCCGGGAATGGACTACCAGCTTCGTTAATTTGCCTTCCTTCCAGGACAGTTCCATTTCGAATCCTCCCCTTGCTTTAAGCCCCTTCAGTTCCCCGGAAGATGCCCATTTATCGGGAAGGGCCGGAAGGAGGTGGATGGCTCCGTCGTGCGACTGGATCAGCATTTCCGCTATCCCGGCCGTACAGCCGAAATTTCCATCGATCTGGAAAGGCGGATGGGCGTCGAATAGATTGGGATAGGTGCCCCCTCCTTCTTTATTGCTTTCAATCGGGGTGAGCTGGTCGGCGATCAGTTTATAGGCATGATTGCCATCCAGCAGACGGGCCCAGCAATTGACTTTCCAGCCCATGGACCAGCCGGTAGAGACGTCTCCCCGGTAGATCAGGGAGTTCCTGGCGGCTTCGAACAGTTCAGGGTTTCGGTAAGGCGAGATCTCATTGCCCGGGTAGAGTCCCCAGAGATGGGAGATATGCCTGTGCTTATCTTCCGGGCTGTCCCAGTCTTGTATCCACTCTTGCAATTGGCTGTACTGGCCGATCTGCATCGGTGCCAGGCCGGCTAACCGCTGTTGCAGCTGTTCTATGAAAGCTTTGTCCTTTCCCAGTATCTGAGCCGCCCGGATCGTCCGGCTGAAGAGAGCGAATAAGAGTTGGTNNCATACGATCCACCATCCCGTAACCGGGTCTTTAAAGAGGACATCGAGAAAGAATTCGCAGGAACCCTTCATCGCGGGATAGATGCCGGCCAGGAATTGCTTATCGCCGTTAAAAAGATATTTCTCCCACATATGCTGGCATAACCAGGCTCCGCCCGTGGGCCATACTCCCCAGGGACCATCGATAGCCCCGGTCATGCGCCAGAGATCGGTATTATGATGCAGCACCCATCCCCTGGCGCCATACATTGTCTGAGCGGAAACCTGGCCCGCAACGGAAAGGTCTTTAACCATTTGTACCAGCGGCTCATGCATCTCCGTGAGATTGGTCACTTCCGCTGGCCAGNNTTTACCCGCTCGTCGGTAGGCAACCGGGCAGCATCCGTCGAGCCCAGGTTCAGCGATACCCGGTCGAAATAATTCCGGTAGAAGGTGATATGATCGTTCAGCGCCTGCCGGTATGGTTTTCTTTCGGCCCATGCCAATTGATCTGCGGCCAGTTTTACGGGATCTGCGCTAAGATCTTTATAATTTTTAAAGTTGGTAGCCATGGTCAGATAGAGAACGACGGCATTGGCATTCTTTACCGTAATGGAGGTGTCGCCCGCTTTGATGGTTCCTCCCTGGTTTTTGATGTCCAGGTCGGCCTGTACTTTTACCATTCCCGGTATATCCTGGTGGGCAGGTCCTGTTGCGGATAAAACCAGCCTATGAGCGCCATTCGTCCCGACCGATCCTTTCTGTTCGGTGCACAGGGATGCGGTGAAGCTGATCTTTCCGGGCCGGCTGGCAGTAATCCTGATGATGATCGCGTGATCGGGAAAGGAGGAAAAGATCTCCCGGGTATATACTGTGCCGTTGGATTTATAAGTGATCCTGGCTACGGCTTTTTGAATATCCAATTCCCTGCGAAGGTCGGTGAAGGCCTCCTGTCCTTCAAAATACAGATGGAGATCGCCTACGGGCTGATAGGGCATGCCATGTACTTTTTCGGCAACAAAATCCCGGCTGTCCATATCCTCTGCCTCTTTATACCTGCCTTCGGAGATGAGTTGCTGTATTTTGAGAAGGGAGTCCCTGCCTCCATGCGGATTGGCGTTATTATAGGGACTTCCGGCCCAGAATTCGTCTTCGTTGAGCTGCAGGTGTTCCTCCCCGGGATTCCCAAAGATCATGGCCCCGATCCGGCCATTGCCGATCGGCAGGGCTTCTTCCCAGATTTTTGAGGGATGGTCGTACCATAGTTTCATGGCATTGGGCTGCTGGATCATAGGGCCAGTCTGCTGTTGGGCATGGACCCCGGTCATTGGGCATTCCAGCAGGAAGAAAGAGAAGGCTAAAAAAAGAAGTCTGCTTTTCATTATAAACCAGTGGCTATAGCAGCCATTTTAAAGGTTATTAAATATACCCGGATCCAGTCCTTAGTTCGACTATAGTCCCCAACCCCGATTGGGAGTAGGGCCCATCTGCAATTCCAGGACGCCGCCGGCGATAACATCGGCATGGTCGATATAGCAATGCGGATAGGGATGGCCGTTTAGGGTAGCACTTTGAATATAGATGTTCCGGAGTGAATTATTTCGGGCAAGGATGGTAAAGCGCTGTCCCTTCGCATAGGTCGGATCCAGTTGGAAGGTGATCCTGTTGAATACGGGGCTGGTGATCTCATATCTTGCTTCTCCCGGGCAGACAGGATGCAGGCCGGCGGCGGCGAGTACATACCATGCGGACATCTGACCGACGTCTTCATTGCCTATCAGGCCTTCTACCGAGTTATGATAGGCCCTGCGGCAGATCTCGCGGGTCCATTTCTGCGTAAGCCAGGGAGCCCCGATCCGGTTGAAAAGGAAGGGAACATGGTGCACAGGCTCGTTGGCTTGATTGTAATCTTCGTTCCACATCATATTCGGCGGGACTTTTTCGAATAAATTCTCCAGGTCGGCAATCACTTTCTTCCTCCCACCCATCAACTCCACCATACCATCTACATCATGGGGTACGAACCATCCCTGTTGGTAGGGATTGCTTTCCACGGTTCCATAATCCTGCTTAAGGCGGCCTTCAGCCGGCCAGGGCGCCCAGGTGCCGTCCTCGTTTTTCGGGCGGAACCAATGCACCGAGGTATCGAAAATATTACGGTAGCTCTGCGCCCTTTTGGAATAGATGCGCTCGTCCGCAGAATTGCCCAGGGAGGCCGCCAGCCTGGACAGGCACCATTCCGAATAGGCATATTCCAGTGTTTTCGAAATGCCGTTCTCTTCGGCGCAATATCCTTTTTCGCCGTTGCCGAACCGTTCGCAGCTATTTCGCGCATACTGATAGGCTTTATCGATGTCGTAGTTCCGGATGCCTTTGGCATAGGCATCTGCCAGCACGGATACGGCAGGATTGCCGATCATGCATCCGCTATAGGCATTCAGGAATTCCCAGCGTTCGAGATAATGCGTTCCGTTCTCATCGGCCAGTTCTACGAGTGAATTGATCATATCGTTCACTACGGTGGGGTTGATGAGGGTTTGCAGGGGGAACTGGCTCCTGAACACATCCCATCCGCTGAATATCGTGTGCTTGGTAAAGGAGGAGGACTGGTGGATTTGGCCGTCGCCCCCGGGATATTTGCCGTCTGCATCTGCCATGGCCAACGGATCGATCATCGTATGGTACAGGGCGGTATAGAAGACCTTCCTCTCTTCCGGAGATCCTCCTTCAATGCTGATCTTTCCCAGTGCCCGGTCCCATAATGCGACGGCTTCCCGGTGGACCCTGTCGAAGTCCCAGTCCTTTATTTCCGTCTCCAGATTATTTTTAGCTCCTTCCATGCTGACGAAGGAGATGCCGGTCTTCAGGAAGACCTTTTCACCATCCCGGGTCGCAAAATTGGTAAAGAAGCCCAGGTGCTTGCCCTGCTGCTCCCGGACACCCTTCAGTACGGTGGCCCCTGCGACCCTTTGCCGGTAGCGGTCGGATTCAATATCTTCTCTTTTGCGTTTCCAGTCATCGGGAATATCCGCGCTCCAGACGCCGAAATCCTGGAAAGGCTTGCTGAACTGCGCATAGAAGTATACGGTATAATCAGCCTTGCCGTCCCCGTCGCCCCATCCGCCGCCGGCGGGGGTGCATNNAGCCTGACATATTGCAGAACGGAAGTGCCGCCTACCCGTCGGGCCAGGTCGATCTGGATGCGGGAATGCCCATTGCGCGGAAAGGTGAAACGCATGATCCCGCTATGGGGGGCCGCTGTCAATTCCGCCCGGATCGTATGGTCGGTAAGCAGTACGGAATAATAGCCGGCCGTGGCTTTCTCGCTTTTTTTCGAATAGGCGGAACGATAACCTTCACCCGGATGGTCCATCCTTCCGGGGCCGGTCTTCAGCGCTCCGGCTGCCGGCACGACCAGGAAATTACCCAGGTCGCCTACCCAGCCCACACCGCTCATCTGGGTAAAAGCGAATCCTTCGATGCTCGTGTGTTCATAGCTATAGCCGCTGCCGTTATCGCCCCCGGTGATGGTATTGGGACTCAGTTGCACCAGGCCGAAGGGAGTGGCCGCTCCGGAAAATGTTTTTCCAAGGCCATGATAGACACCGGCCTTATCGCTGCTGGTGCTCGCTCCGATGAATGGATTCACCTGGGCGCTGCGCCCACTCTGGCAATGGGCAACCGGTAAAAAAACCGGGCCCAACAGGAAGAAGCTCGCAAGGAGGAAACTGAAACAGATCTTTTGGGAGGAGAACATTATATGGCAATTAAAGCTGTTAACGACAAGGTCACTGTAGCCCGGAAGTATCACATTGGTATTCCCCCGGAGCCTTATCAGGTCCCGGGGGTGTTACCGGTATTTATTTTGTCAAAAGCTGGACAGCGCTCAGGGACAGGTCTTCATCCACCGAGGGGTCCTTGGCCTTGGCGACCAGCCAGAGCGTGTGCCGTTTGCCATCGGCCGGCGTTTCTATCTTCGCAGCGGCGGACCGGGTGTGCTTTTTGGCAGGCACCTTATCTTTTTCGCCGGCCGTTTTACCGGGATCTGCTGCAAGGGCGAATTCACCGATCTTCTTCCCATTTGCCCCGTCGATATGCAGTTCCAGCGTATAGGCAGAAACCGCCTTGGGTCCCGGGAAAACGGTCATGACTGCTTGCCGGACGCCGTTGAGGTCTACTTTATCTACCAGTTTCAGCGAGTCGCCGTCGCCTATGTTTTTACCGTCGTCATAGGTTATTTTGCTGTTACGCAAAGAGACGGTGCCCGTACCGCTCAGGGGCCTGATATTATTGCCTCCTTTATCCGTATAGAATGCCGTGATATACAAATACGAATCGTCATCTATCGGTTTGTTCAGGGTAGGGTTCAGCGAGCCGCTGGCCGGCAGGGATTTGACCTTCTTGTTTTCCGCGCCGAGTGACAATACCCAGGATAGTATCTGCCTGATATCCGCTTCCTTTAGCGTTGGATGAGCGGCCATGGCCACCTCTCCCCACACACCGCTACCGCCCTGGATGATCTTACGGGTGAGTTTGGGGAGGGCATCCGGGTCTTTCTGGTATTTAGCGGATACNNCGATTTTTCGTTGACCTTATGACAGCTTTTACAATCCAGCGTGAGCATGAGGTTCTTGCCTGCCGCGGATTCGCTCAACTGCTGGTGTCCCTGTGGGATGGCCGCTTTATCAGACCCTTCGGCATACTCGGCGGAAACGACCAGGTTGCTGAGGTCTTTTGTTTTGGCCGTATCGTCCTTATCCTCGATGTTGACAGCATATTTCACGGGCTCTCCGGGAAAGTAGAAGCTCTTATTGCCTGATATCGAGATGCTGACCGTAGGCGCTTCGTTCCCGGCATAAATATGCACGGAATCGGTCTTCGAGGAGGCGCCCTTGTCGTCTGCGGCTGCCACATGAATGGTATAATCGCCAACCTTCGTGAAAGTATATTCCAGGGTCGGGGAGGTCGTAACCTTCCTGGTGCCGTCTCCCAGGTCCCAGTTATAACTGATGGGATCATGCTCGGGATCCCTGGCTTTCACGGAGAGGCTCAGGGTCAGGGGCAGGTCGCCGGAAGTCCTGTTTACGGTGAAGGAGTCGATCCTGGGAGGACGGTTGCCTGCATTATAGTCGATGCGGCAAAGACCTGCGTCGGCATTTTTGGTGAACCAGCC
>PLXD01000007.1 GCA_003151295.1 Chitinophagaceae bacterium
GGTTGGGGTAATTCTAGCGATCAGTGTTGCTGCTGTATTTGCTTCGAACTATATCGTGAGCTCCTATCACACATATCCCAACGGCGTAGCTTATCCTGGCGACACTAATAATCCTCAATGTCTTTCCAGCCAGCCGCTTGTTCCTGGAAATGGTTGCTCTCCGATACATTCCATTGATTACGGATTTCCATTCCATGCTGTCACGATAAACGATGGCATTTATTATCCCAACATCCAAACAGGGACTTATTTCAATATTTGGGGAATTATCGAAAATTTTGCTTTCTATTTAATCGTCATTGCCTTTATTTCTTTTATATGGATTAGGGTCAGAAAGCATTAGTCTTACCATATGAAATTTTTTAAGTTTCTCGCCATAGCATTTCCAATTTATGTTGCCTTCATACTGATTGTCGAAACCATAGACTCTCAAATGATTCCCGAATTTATAGATTCAATATTGCAGATTCTTGCACTGCCGCTACTTCTGACCACCCTCCCATTCACACCATTGCTCAAAGCGCTTGGCATGTATGTCGTTGCTTTTTGGTCATTCCCCACGACTAACGGCGTGATCTTTTCCGCAGTAATATGGGAAATAATTTTTCTCTTCTTATTTTGGTGGTTCAAAAAAAAGAGTCGCAGCATATCCAAATCGATCAACTAAAAAACCGGCTCGCGCCGGTTTTTTGATCGTTATCCTTCTACCGTGATTCCCATATTCTTCGCAGTGCCCATAATGATCTTCTCTGCGGCTTCCAAGTTATCGGTGTTCAGATCGGGAAGCTTTCGTTCCGCGATGGCGCGAACCTGAGCCTTCGTCACCTTGCCAACCTTGCCCGTGAGCGGGTTCGCAGCGCCCTTCTCGATGCCTGCCGCTTGCTTGAGCAATGNNTGCGGTCCTCGAAGATCGTGATCTCCGCGGGAACGATATCACCCTTCATATCCTTCGTGGCGTCATTGAACTGCTTGCAGAACTCCTGGATGTTGATGCCCTGGGGTCCGAGCGCGGTACCTACCGGAGGCGCAGGATTGGCTCCGCCAGCGGGAAGTTGAAGTTTTAGCACTGTTTTTACTTTCTTTGCCATAGGAGAAATAGTACAGGATATCCGGTTTTAAATCAAGGGCGTCTCGTCAGCCCAACACTATATTTGCCCCATACTCAATCATGGCCTCCACTATGCTTTTACCCCGATCCTTTCGCTATCCTACACAATTCTGCATGCGAGGTATTTGCTGGATTAACATGGTATTGCTTCACGGCTTGAAAGGGGTAGTGTTACATCTTCTTTTTTCCCAGTGGCAGGAAATTCTTCCAAAAAATGAGCAAGCTCCATGGAAGGGATATAGCTCGGCATATATGAGAGATATTTCTCCGGGATCTCGAAATAGGTCCTCATGGCATCGTTTATCATTTCCATCAACTCAAGGAAGGTTTTCCCTTCTGTAAACATTCCTTTGAGTGTATTCACACGCGCCAGAAAGACCCCTTCCTCGGATCGAGAAACATTTACGTTGATCTCGCGAGGGAAGAGGCCTCGCAGCTTATTCACTTCTTTTATTTCCTGAGGCGCCATATCGTAGTTATATACTATCACGTCCCCAAAGATATTTCCTAAAACGGAATATCCTCCGGCTTAATCTCATCCTCCTCGAGATTGATCACCGGTATCTCATCAAGTGATGGCGCGGCATCCTTATCGCCGCCCTCCTGCGCAGGCGAGGCCGATCCACCTCCGCCGAAGCTTCGTCCGCCGCCCTGCCCTCCCCCGCCGCCAACATTTGCCGCGCGAGGGCCAAGCTGCATTCTCTCGGCCATCACTTCCGTCGTCTTGCGCTGCTGACCCTGCTTATCCGTCCAGCTGCGCGTCTGCAACCGCCCTTCTATCAATACCATCGCTCCCTTTGTAAGATACTGCCCCGCGATCTCCGCAGTTCTGCCCCAAAGAACAACGTTATGAAATTCCGTCTGCTCCTGCTTCTGGCCTGCCTTGTCCGTCCACGTACGATTGGTCGCCACGCCGATCGTTGTGACCGACTGGCCGCCCGGAGTTGATCGCACCTGCGGATCCGCCGTCACCCGTCCCACTAAAATGACTTTGTTTAAATCCATTTTTTTGATTATTTAGTTAATTATGGTTTTCGAACCTTTTATAGCCCCATTCTAGCACACTCTACATTAAATCTCTCTAAAATAAATTGGCCTCAGGAATACTGCTTTGAAAGGAGGTAGTTCGGAGTTCGACTCTCCGGCGGTCCACCATTGATACCGAATTGACATCTATAAAAACATGCGTATTATGGATTATACGGTTGTCAAAGCGGCGCGGTGCCTTTCACCGTGAAGAAAATAAAAAGACCCATGAATGGGTCTTTTTATTTTCAACAGAATTTCAATGCCCATTCACCCACCCCCTCGTCTTCGCCCCAAAGTATCCTGATGCAGGCGTGATGCCAACGCTCTTTTGGAATTCAATTAAGGCACTGTAGGTAAGGAATCCAAAGGTATGGGTAACGCCATGCAATCCGAGCTTTTGTGCGGCAGGACCTGCATTCTTTGAGATGAGGAAGCTCTGCAATTGGGTGACATCATTGCCCCTCATATTGAGTTGAAGATCCCGGGTAAAGGTGAATGAGACCGGTGATAGAGTTGCACTCCCGCTCCCCGCTTTTGTCTGAAGGG
>PLXD01000403.1 GCA_003151295.1 Chitinophagaceae bacterium
CAGGCCTTCAAATAGACTTTTTCGGAAATTTTATGTTACTTGCAATCTCGGTGGCGTTTGGTTATCGGGGTTGTACTTTTTAGAATATAGTACAACCCCGATAAACGACTAATGATGGGCCTTCGGCCCAACCAAGCATAGCGAAGGCAACTGAGGATCTAGCGAAGCTCTAACTTCGTTCTGAACAGTGTTCAGAACGCAACCGAATGAAANNACCGAATGAAATGAAGGTTGCGAACTTCAGAACTGAACAGTGTTCAGTTCTGAAGTTCTTACCGACGAAGTCCGGCCGTTGGCGTTCTCTGGCTATCGGGATTCATTTTTTAATAAAGATTTTATGAAAAGCGCTCCTTACTACTTATTTCTCATCCTCATTACGGTTTTTGCATCCTGTGCCTCGCATGGTAAAAAGATACTCGTCATGGCCAGCAGTGATATCCAGGTCGATCCGACCCAAAAGAATATCACGGTAACGGACGGTACCACCCACCATGAAAAGGAACTGGAATTCCCGGGCAGCGATCCGGTGACCCTTACTATCCAATCCCCCGCAGGGAAGTATACCCTGGAAGCTACGGAGGACGGTCTCTATGTGGCTAACCTGAAACCCGATACCCTTGTTGGAAGTTACCAGCATGTAGGAGAGAATGCCGATGCAAAGATCGGCCAGGATCAGCTAAAACAAAAGCTCGATAGCCTGCAAAAGCTCGTACAGGGACAGAATGTGAGCGCCGCCAACAGGAACTATTTCATCCTCCCCGGCAAGATCGCTAAAGTTGGCTCAGACACCAAAGCCAAGATATTCGGACCCTACACCACCATACCCGGAGGCTTCGATGCCGGATCGGTTCCCGAGATCTATAAATTTTACAGCAATAAGGAAGTGAGGACGATTATTGCCAGCTTAACGGAGATGACGAAGTTCAAACCCGGAGAAGAAGGACAATCGGCGCCAGATAATACACAAGACAAAAAGTAATAGTCGTCACTGCTCTCAAGGTACCGGGTCATAGCCATGCCCCCCCCAGGGATGACAGCGGGAGATCCTTTTAAGCGCAAGCCAGCCGCCTTTGAAAATCCCATGCTTTTGCAGAGCTTCGGCTGCATAATGCGAGCAACTGGGCGTGTAACGGCATTTCGGGCCGATAAAAGGAGAAATGATCCATTGGTAGACCTTGATCAGGGCTATAAACGGAAGACTCAATATGCGCAGGATCCTCTTCATTCGATCGGGCAATTTTTCAAAATGGATATTTTAGCAATAGACGGCCATCATCCGCTCGTCTCCTTCATTAATCTCAGCAAAGTTAGCCCTATCTTTTCGTAGACGGTTTGATATTCGGGAAGTTCTTTCCCCGTGTAGATGAGAAAAACGGCGACCCGCCGGTCCTTTTCCAGGAGGTGGGTATATAATAGGCCCTTCTGCAGGCGATAAGCTTCGCGCATCAGGCGCTTAATACGGTTCCTGTCGACAGCCTTCTTAAAATTCCTGGAGGAAGCACCAAATCCCGTCTGCAACCTTGAGAAATCGCCGGCTTTGGGAGAAGGATCGCGCAATGGCGAAGGAGGATCACCGGCCCCAGCGCGAAGATCACCAAGTTTCCCCAAAGGCAGATAATAGACCCTAAAAGGAAAAACAGCGAAGTTCTTCCCCTCACGGAATACCCGCTCTATCAGTTTGCGGCTCTTTAACCGTTCCTTTTTCCCGAGTGTTAATGGCTTGCCGATGACGCTTGTTTTCTGCAAATGTAAATAGCCCCGTGTAAATACCCGGAGCTATCTTGATAAGCTTTAAGCAATCTACCCGAGAGAAGGCTTCTTCTACCGGAGAGGCTTCTATTTCAGTTTCGATTCGTCGGAGATCGTCAGCTTATGACGGCCTTTCTTGCGACGACTGGCCAATACCTTGCGGCCATTGGCTGTCTGCATACGTTTACGAAAACCGTGAACGGTCTTCCGGCGGCGCCTATGTGGTTGAAATGTACGTTTCATTCGTAGTGTTTTATTTTTTATTTGCCGAATGCAGTTCACCTTCGGCTCGTGTCATCTGAAATTTTGTTTTTTTATTTTACCAGTTGGATCGTCAAGGGCGATTCATCTGAAAAATTATTTTGTCTTTTGTTACAATCCCGGTTTCCAACAAGTGCCTGTGGAGAAACAGGCACAACGTTCGATCATGACGACAGGCCACCATACCCGTCGGCTGTGAAAGGGTCGGCAAAGCTAGAAAAAAATCGCTTTTCTGCCAACTGAAATATCAAGGAAATGCAAAATGCAGGCCCCGGGGAGGGTTAAAGGGCGTTTATTTGATCTTAATATCCTGATAATCATTAAATTAAAATAATAAAAGTATCTAAAGTATCGGAAAAAGGGTAATCAAAAGCCGCCAGGATAGCGTTACTACAGCGAAACGAACTCCGATCGCAGGGACTGTCCGTAAAAAGTGCTCGCGTGGTGATCGAAATCAGCGGTCGAATCGGTCGTATAAAAATGGCGCTGCCCGTTCTCACTGCATCTTTCTTCCATTTCAGGATGGCGATCCAGGTAGTCTGCCAGGCTAGCTGCCACGATCTCGCCCTGGGAGATCAGCCTGCAATGAGCTGGAATGAATTGGCCGATCTTATCCCGCATCAGGGGATAATGAGTGCATCCCAGCAGGATGGTGTCGATCTCCCTGCATTGAGATAGCAGCCCATCGGTGTATTCCTTTACGAAATAGTCTGCACCAGGCCCGTGGTGCTCCCCGTTTTCGATCAGGGGTACCCAGAGCGGGCAGGCCTGCTGGTAGACTTCGATATCCGGAAAGGACTTCGCGATCTCGATGGGATAGGAATCCGATTGCACGGTCCCCGGTGTGGCCAGGATCCCCACTTTCCCCGTTTGCGTATAATCGCCGATGACTTCCGCAGAAGGCCGGATTACCCCCAATACCCGGTTATCAGGAGCGATCCTGGGCAGGTCGTTCTGCTGGATCGTCCGTAAGGCTTTTGCGGAAGCCGTATTACAGGCCAGTATGACCAGGGGGCATTTTGCACGGAAAAACCATTCGACACATTGGAGCGTATAGTGATAGACCGTTTCATAGGATCTTGTCCCATAAGGAGCCCGCGCATTATCCCCTAAATAGATATAATCGTATTGGGGAAGCTTCGAGACGATTTCTTTCAGAACGGTGAGGCCTCCATAGCCGGAATCGAATACACCGATGGGTTGTGAAAAAGACATATCACAAAAATAGTTATTTAAACCCTTTGGATCAGGGCAAATAAAAACGCCAGGCTATGTGACCTGACGTTTTCCTATTGTACAATGAAAATTATGAAAACTTATACCCTACCTGATATCCAAACTACTTGATACCCAGTTTTTTCTTCACCAGGGGTAGGATATCCTCGGCGGGGGGGGAGACCACTAAAGCTTGCTTTTCAAAGACATAAGTATAGCCGTTTTCTTTGGCTACCACCTGGATGGCCTCCAACGCCTTTTTTTGAATAGGAGCCAACAGTTCCTGCTGTTTCGCCTGGTACATCTGCTGACCCTGATTTTGCCAACCCGTTAACTTCTGGTATATTTCCCCCAGGCTCCTTCTCTTCAGTTCGAGCTGAGCCTTGGTGTATTTAACCGTATCCTTGGATCGCAACATGCTATCCTGTTCGACGTACTCGTTTCTCATATCCTCAAACTGCTGTGCCAATGCAGCTTCAAAATCTTTCAGGGCACTGTCCAGCTTTTTGGTTTCAGGCATTGACAAGATCAGATCCTGATCGCTGATAAAGCCGATTTTCGTCTGGGCCTGTGATTGATTGACTGCGAATACCAGCCCCATAACCATTGCAACAATGGTGACAATCTTTTTCATGTGTTTCATGTTTGTTTTTTTAATGACTCCATGAAACTTCCTAAGACCGTTTCATTTCGTTTTTAGCTGTTTTATTTTATTAAATGGTGAAATTTTTTAATTTGTTAACCGGTTGTTATTTTGGATTGTTTTGGATGTTTTCCCCAGGTTCGCCCGCTCTATTCCCGGATCATTCTATTTAATTCCCAATTCCTTCAGCACATCTTCGCTTTTATCCAACTTTGGGTCGGCAAAGATAACGGTAATTCCCTCACTTTTATCCAAAACAAAGTTATACATTCTGTTAACGGCGATTTTTTGAATGGCATTGTACACCTTATCCTGTATGGGTTTAACCAATTCCTGCCTTTTCTTGAACAGATCCCCTTCGAAACCGAATCGTTTGCGTTGAAGGTCGCGCACCTCCTTCTCCTTATTGAACAGTTCGTCCTGCCGCTTCTTTTTCAGATCCTCGCTCAGCATGACCTGCTCTGCATCGTAATCCTTATACATTTTGTCCAGTACAGCCTGCTTATCATCGATCTCTTTTTGCCATTGTACACTGATCTGGTCCAGGTTTTTCTGTGCGTCCTTGTATTCGGGAAGCCGGTCCAGGATATATCGGGTGTCTACTACTGCATAGACCTGTGCCTGCCCGGTTAGGGCAATTACAACCAGCAGGCCGGTAGCAAAGAATATTTTCTTAATCC
>PLXD01000487.1 GCA_003151295.1 Chitinophagaceae bacterium
GAAATAAAGTTCATCAAGGATGTGGCCGCAGGCGCAGTGTTGGTCGCCTCTATTACCGCCCTGCTCATCGGGCTGTTTATCTTTATTCCGAAAATTGTATGAATACAGTTACAGACCCTTCCCCGTATTGGAGCCGCCTTTTTCTGCTGCGTACAGAGACGGACAGGTTGATGGTGATTACATCCCTGTTCAGTTGCCTGATGGTGATAACAAGGGTCCTCTATACCGGGCACGGGACTTTTCTTTTTCTCGTCTGGAACCTTTTCCTGGCCTATATTCCTTACCTGATTACCGAGTGTCTGGCCGTGCTGCCGAAATGGGTGAACAATAAGTTTCGTTTCTTCTCCTTATTTGCAGTTTGGTTATTCTGTATTCCCAATTCTTTTTATATCATCACCGATCTTTTCCATCTGGGCGACTATTATAATGATTTCCGGGCGCCGCAATGGTTCGACCTGGCGATGATCCTTTCCTTCGTTTGGAACGGCCTGTTACTGGGTGTTCTCTCGGTGCGACAGATGGAGAAATTCATGAGCCGCTATCTTTCCGGCAAGCATGAACTCTTTTTCCTTTATCCCATTATGTGGCTCAATGCCTTTGGCGTGTATATTGGACGCTACCTGCGATTCAATAGCTGGGACCTGATTACCGATCCTTTTCAGTTGTTGCGGGATATAGCACGCATCGTCGTCCATCCGCTCGGCTTTCATTATGCATGGGAGATGGTCTTTTGCTTTTCGATCCTGATGACCCTCATGTATCTGACCCTTAAAAGGATCGGTAAGTCGTTTGCATGATTATCGATAACTGTACAAGTTGATTTTAGTAGGTTATTCGTTCGCGTTACTATATCGCAACGCCGCTGGAACTTCGTCGGAGCGTCGTTCCTTGCTCCTTCTCGTTGGGCTACGCCCGCAGCTTTCGTTCCGAGCTTCGCTCGATCCTCAGTTGCCTTCGCTTCACTCGGTTACGGCCCACCCACTGCCTGGTTTATAGGTCATTAATTTATCAGTCAACTAACAAGTAGTAGACAAAAGTAAATCTTACAGTTACGCTGTTTTTAAACTTTTCCTCCCGGCTTGCGGGACCTCCGCGAAATCGTCCCTTTAATCGTTTCGTAAAACTCCGGCCGGGTTGGCGCGCGCGGCCCGGATGGACTGGACACTGACGGTCAGCAGCGCGATCAGCATGCCGAAAAGACCCGCCAGCAGGAACAGGACAGGGCTCAGGGGAATCCGGTAGGCAAAACCATCGAGCCAACGGCTCATTGCCCACCAGGCAATGGGGGAAGCGATCAGGATCGAAAGGATGACGAGTGCGACAAACTCCCGGTTTAAAAGAAGCACGATGTCGCCGATGCCTGCTCCCAGCACCTTCCGGATACCGATCTCCCGGGTCCGCTTCTCTGCTGCGAACAAGGACACGCCAAACAATCCCATGCAGGAGATAAAGATCGTGACAAACATCGCGCTGCGCACGAGCATCGACAAATTCACCTCCTCCTGGTACATATTCCGGATCGATTCGTCCATAAAGACATAGTCAAAATTCTCGCCGGGGTATATGCTATTAAAGGTTTTCCGGATACTCTCCAGCGTCTTCTGCATATCACCGGCGTGCTTCCCTGCCGTGGCCATCCGGATACCGAAATACCGCTCGCCTTCGGGGATATGAGCAATGGCGAGCGGATGGATGGGATCGTGGAAGGATTCGGTATGGTAATCGGCTACCACGCCCACGATCGGGAAGGGTCCATATTCCCCCTTGACCGAAGAATACAGGAATTTCCCGACCGCCTGGTCCGGGCTGCTAAAGCCAAAGGAGCGGGCGGCCGTCTCATTGACGAGGACCTCCTGCAGGCTGTCTGTATGATGCATGTTCCGACCTGCCAGGATGCGCATATGATAAAAAGGAACGAACGTCTCGTCGCCATAATCGGTTTCGCCGATACTAACCGGGTGTGGCCCCTTGTATACAAACGGGAAACCGGAATGTCCCCACCCGATCGGGGCGCCGCCTTCCCGGGTGGTATTTTCGACACCCGGCAACTGCCGGAGCTTATCCTCGAATACCTGCATCAGCCGCAGGCTATCCCGCCAGTTGGTTCCTACCGTGATGACCGCATCGGTCTTAAAACCATAACTGGTACTGAGCACATACCGGACCTGGTTACCGACCACCAGCGTGCAGATAATAAAGACCAGGGAGATCGTAAACTGGAAGACGATCAGCCCGCGCCGCAACGTCCAGGCCTGGTTGCCCTGGTATTCCACGGTTCCCTTGAGCGTGGTCACAGGCAGATAAGATGACAACACCCTGGAAGGGTAATATCCCGCGAGCAGGGTTGTCACCACGATCATACTGAGCAGGAATAAGACGACCGATGCATTCAACCGAAAGTGTACCCCGGCAGGGATAAAATCCCGGAAGAGGCCCAGGAAGGGGATCACAAGACAGGCGGCAAGGACGACAGAAAAAAGGACGACCAGCAGGGTCTCCGTCAGGAACTGCAGGGTGGGCCCGGTCCGTCCGCTGCCCAATACTTTCCGTACGCCCACCTCCCGTGCCCTTCGGATGGATTGAGCCGTCGAGAGGTTGATGAAATTGATACCCGCAAGGATCAGGATGAAGACGGCCAGCGCCATCACGCCATAAAGGGTGGGCTTCTGCACCTTGCGGACATCGTCATGAGAATAGTCGGCGTTAAAATGAATATCCGACAGGGGTTGCAGGAGCATTTTCGAAAATTCACCGCCCGCCGGCGAATTCCTTTTAACGAGACCGTCCAGCAAGGCGCCAATCTTTTCGGGTTCTACTCCTTTGGCGAGCTTCACAAAGGTCCAGGTATTAGGATGGCCTTTGGGTTTCCATTCGTCCAACGCATACTCGTCTCTCAGCCTGCTGCTGCTTTTGATCGTGGGGAAGGATACGAATTCCTGCGTGGCGAAGTCCGTATTTTCCGTCCAGTCCGCTACGATGCCCGAAACAGAGAGGTGTACGGAATCGTCAAAAACCAGCTCCCGGCCGATCACCCCAGAGATAGGGGTATTGCCAAAGTATCGACGGGCTCTGCTCGCACTCAGCACCACCTGGAATGGCTGTTTCAGGGTAGCGGGATTTCCGGCCAGCCAATCGTATTTGAAGACGGTGAAATAATCGGGGTCGACGATCAGGGTCTCCGCCCAGGAACTTCGTTCCGGTTCTGAAAATTCGTGATACAATGATTTGGCCTTCGGATCCGGGACCTTCACTTTCGGTTCCCAGCCGTCATAGAAACCCGTGACCGCTTCCACCCCCGGAACCTCCCGGCGTATGGCCGCGGGAAGCGCCGACATGACCCGGCTGGTTTTCCAGGTCTCGTAGGAGAGATCGCCGTACTTCACCTGGTAGCCCAGGTGGAAGATCCGTTCTCCGTCAGGATGGAAGCGGTCGAAGCCGAACTCGAAACGCGCCACCAGGAAGATGATGAGGCAAAAACAGATCCCCAGGGGCAGGCCCAGGATATTGATAATGGTGAATGTCTTATGCCGCGTGATATTGCGCCAGGCTGTCTTCCAATAGGATTTGAGCATATCGGTGTTGTTTTACTTCGGAAGACCTCAAATATAAGGCCGGAAGGATATTTAATTGAGGATCAGTTTTAAATACCGGAATCGTTATTGCAACTGTCCGCTTCTGACACAACGACTGTCCCATTTTCCTTATTAAGTGAAAATCCAAATTGTAAGATGATTTGCAGTCTAATCATTACTATTGTCCGATTAAATAGCGTCTATTACAAATAAAGTAAATCCCTCGGACTAGCTGCTGTCCTGCAATCCTCGCATGAATCTCTTCACACAGGAAGCTATTGGAACAAAGACCGCTTGTATCGCTGGGAGCTGCTGTAACTCAGTAACCACTAACAGTAACACAAAAACCCACCAACCAGGAAAAATTACGGAGATCCACATGCTATGATATGTCTTTCAGACATCTCAATGGCTGCACATGCGCGGCTGTTGATGCAATCGACGCCTCCGCAGGCCCATCCATCACCATCCGGCCCCCGGGACAAGCCAACAGATGGGTCGAGGACCAGCGGCGTTGCGCAACAGCTTGCGCATATGCGGAACATGAGAGTGTCTAACCTCCTAATAGTATCTTACCTGAAAGAAATCTTACAAAACTGACCAGCCTTAGAAATCCACACCCATCGAAACCTGCAGAACTGGTTTGTTGCTGAAAAAACTATTCATCTGCCATCCTGCATCGAATCGCAGGAAATAACCCAACAGCGTACTCCGGGCACCGAACCCATAGCTCCCTGCAAAGGGTCCGATACCGCCGGCTTTGATCTGGACGGTAAGATATTGACTGTTGGGGTCCGAATAGTTTACCTGTGGGCGGGAGAGACTGTTGTATTTCCCGTTCCAGGCCGTTCCCAGGTCGAAGAACTGGATCAGCTGGAAATTACGCAGGAAGGCATTGTTGATAGGCTTGTTGAATAAAGTGGAGAATACCGGCAGGCGGATTTCGCGATTGATCACGATCGCATTATTTCCATTGGCGATATTCTGCTTGAATCCACGCATGGTCGTTTCAAGGGTTTGGAAGGCATACGAGGCGTCCTGGGCCGGCTGTGGCAGGTTATAGGCCGAAGGGAACAACCATCCGTCCGTGCCTCCCAGGTAGTAAAGGGTCTTCCGGCTACCCCAGGAGAAATCCCCGGCTGCCCTTACCGCCCAGATCAGGTTGCGGTAGATCGGTAAATAATGCCGGGCATCGAACCCGAAATTATAAGTAAAGCCTCCGGCCATAGTGTCTACCCTGTTCAACTGGGGATTGGCGTCCATATAAATCTTGTAACGGAGGCCATTCCAGATATTGGTCGCCTTCATGATGGTATTGTCATGTACGTACTCTATGTGAAGCAGCCCGTATGTCGTTCTGTTCGCATCCGGCAATTTCAGGATCATGGTGTCGATAAAGTCGCTTCCGACCGGCCTCAGAACGTCCTTGTCTCTTCGTATCCCGAAAGAAAACCGTAGGCTCCTGACTTTATCGAAAGGATATTTGATGACTCACTCGTAAAGATTGGTGTACTGTTTGGCATTGTACGGAAAGGAGTTTATGTCAGGCATGAGCGTACCCACTTCCGTCTCACGGTAATAGATCAGTGAAAAATCGGTCCTATATTTCAGGTAATCGACCCTGCCGTACCACTCGGAGCTCCCGTCAAAAAAAGAACCGCCGCCGGGTGTGAAGATATTGGTTCCCGAGCTGGTAACCGGGCTGGGGCTGCTACCGCCGCCAAAGAAGGGCAGGCGGACGGCGCCCGTAAAACGGATGTCTTCGAACAGGTCGAAGATGGAAGCTTTGAGCATACCGCTAAATGCGTCCACGCCGCCCAGGTTGATGGGCAGGGAACCTGTATAAGGCTGGTAACGGTTGATCAATACGTCGTTATTAAAACCTGCCGTGAAATTATCTACGGAGAATTTCAATTTATAGTCGAATAACTTGGCATTCCTGAGGATCGGATCCTCTCTGTTGGCTGACTGCTGCATGAGTCCGGGACGCTTTGCACCCGTGTCTTTTTTCTCCTTGTCGAATTCGCTTTCGAAGAAGTCGAGCTGCTTTTTGGTGCTGTCCGATCTCGGTTTGAGTGCCTTTAAATTTCCGGCCGAAGCAATTTGCGACTCGATGACGGTTTTCTTTCGATAGTCCGTCATACGGGCATTAAGATTCCTTTTATTCAATGCCGATTCATCGACCTTCAACTTGTACAGGAACTTAAGGTCGCCTTCCTGCCTGACTTCGCTCACCTGATCCTTTTCGCCGGCACTCTTTGTTTCTGTCAGCCCGCTCTGGTAATTTGTAAGGGGAAACACATATGCGGAGTCATTCGTAATGGAGAAAGCGAATACCGTGTCAGGCTCCTTTTTCCCCTGGGCCCGAAGGGTAGAGTCCAGGTCTTTGGGATCGGGATTGTGCAGGATCTCATCGCCGACCTTATAAACCGTATCGATTCCGGCCCGTTGCGTGGTGAAAAATCCGGCATACCGGTTATTGATACCGTTCTCATCGCTGGCGAAGGTAAAATGATAGTTATTGTATTGGGTGGGAAAACGGGCATCCCCGTATTTCAGGTGGGTGAGTTGGGTGATCTGTTTGAATTCGCTCCTGTTCCAGTTGTCCACCAGGAATATATTGTAATGGTTGTTGGAGGGCAACACGGTGTCTCCTGACCTGGCAAGACCTGAAGGCCGGTTGGATGAATAAATGATACCGGTCTTGTTGGGGAAGGCTACGAAAGTAGGATCCAGGTCGTCGTAGATATCGTTTGTAATCTGCTCTACGGCATCATTATCCAGTTTATAAGTGAAAATATCCGACTGACCATTCTTTACGGCACTGAGTAACAGTGTGTTATTGTCTAACATATACTTCATATCCTGGACCTGGTTGAACTGCGAGAGATCCGTTACGGTCGTTTTATAGCGTTTGACCACATCGTACACGAAGAGTTTGATCTTGCCTTGTTTCCAATAGACAACCGCCAAGCGGGTGCCCTTGGGATCCTTCGCGATCAGGGGATAGTGCGGGTCGATCTGCTCGGCGTTATTTCGGACGCCACTTTTATACAACACTTTGGTATTGAATAAATTCTCATGGAGGATCACCGAATAGACCCCGTGCTTGAACTCGACGACGGCATAGGTCTGGCTCTTGGGCGTCGGGTTGGGGGAGAAATGGAAAAAATCGGTATGGTCATTCGTCTGTTCTA